>VAZR01000406.1 GCA_005888515.1 Alphaproteobacteria bacterium
GGCAGCCCGAGAACGATCGCCGCCACAGTGGCGATGGCGAGTGTAATAATCTGCCAGGTTTTCAGGCCGCTCATTTCCTCACGCGCTCGGCGGCGGCGAGAACCGCGCGCGCCAAGGCTTCGCGGTCGGCGAGGCTCTGCATCAAGGTGCGGGTCAGCACGACCGGCATGTCGAGGCCGGCGACTGCGGCGGCGTCCTCCTCGTCGGCGATATAGAGGTCGAGGAAATCGCGGTAGTGGTGCGCGACGGCGGCGGCGTCGACCGGCAATCCGAGCTCGGCCATCATCTTGGCGGTCGGGCCCTTGACCGCCTTGCCGCCGATGATCGGCGACACGGCGATCACCGGAGCATTGCACGCGCGCAACGCGGCGCGGACGCCCGGCACGGCGAGGATCGGGTCGATGCTGATGAACGGGTTCGACGGGCAGATCACAATCGCGCGCAATTGTGGATCGGCGAGCGCGGCGAGGAATTCGCGATGCGGCCGGACATCCGCGGCGCCGGCGAATTCGAGGCGATCGATGACCGGCTCGCAGCGCAGCCGCACGAAATAATCCTGGAAATCGAGCCAGCCTCCGGCGCCCCCTCCCAACCCTCCCCCGCTTGCGGGGGAGGGAGGGGTGGGGGCTGTGTGCAACCGGGTGCGGACCGGGTCGTCCGACATCGGCAACAGGCGCGCGGCGATGCCGAGCCGGCGGCGGAAATCGTGCGATATCGCCGACAGGCTCTCGCCCGCCTTGCGGCGACGGGTGCGCTCGATATGGGTCGCGAGATCGCCGTCGCCGAGGCGGAACCAGGTCTCGCCGCCGAGCGCTTCGAGGGCGGCCATGAAGGTCCACGTCTCGCCGCGCCGGCCCCAGCCGAGCTCTAGGTTGTCGTTCCCCGACAAGGTGTAGAGCAGCGTGTCGAGATCGGGCGAGATCGACAGACCGAGATGCTCGAAATCATCGCCGGTATTGGCGACGATCGTCAGCGTGTCCGGCGGCAGGATGCGGTAGAGGCCGAGCGCCAGCTTGGCCCCGCCGACCCCGCCCGACAGCGCCAGCACCGGACCAGTCTCGTTGCTCATCAGAACAAGGCAACTTCTCCCTCTCCGCCCTCGGGGGCGGAGAGGGTTGGGGTGAGGTGGGGGATTCCACGGCCCGCTCAGTGGTCATCTGAAGAGATCGTGCTCGGGCGGGCGGACGATCGCGGTGGCGGGTGCTTCGGGCGCCGACCAGGAAAGGCCGCGCACCAGGACGATCGGCGTTGCCTCGGCGGCTTGGCCCTGCACCAGCGAGGCGGCGGCGGCGATCTCGTCGGCGAAGCCGGTTTCGGTGACTTCGAGCCTGCGGCCGAACAGATCGGGCTGGCCGCGCCAATCGATGACCGCCGGCAATCCGGCGGCGCCGAGCGCGATGCCGACGGTGCCGCGACGCCACGGCCGGCCAAAGCTGTCGCTGATGATCACGGCGATGCGTTTGCCGGTGCGCGCGGCGAGCTGCTGCTGCAGTGCGAGGGCCGAGGCGTCGGGGTCGAGCGGCAGCAGCAGCACGCGCTCGGTGCCGTCATCAGGCGCGACATTCGAATGGTCGATGCCGGCATTGGCCATCACAAAGCCGAGGCGGTGCTCGGCGACGATCAAATTCGGACGGTGCCGCACGATGCGCCGCGATTCCGCCAGCACGATCTCGACAAAGCGCGGATCCTTGCCGGTTTCGGCGGCGAGCGCGATCGCGCGCTCGGAGGCGGTCACGGTCGCGACATCGACGATGCGGCCCTCGGATTTCGAGACGATCTTCTGCGCCACGACCAGCACGTCGCCATCTTCGGGCGACAGCGCGGTGGCGGTGAACGCGGCGATCGTCAGCGCGGCGAGATCGTCGCCCGGCTGCACCATCGGCACGCCGATAAGCCCGGTAATCGTCAGCTGCGCGGGCATGCCACTCTAAACCGCAGCCCCGGCGAAAGCCGGGGTCCACTTTTCAGCCGGCTCGGGCTCGGACGGGTGGGTCCCGGCTTTCGCCGGGACGACGGATCAAAACACACAGGCAATGAGAATTTCACCCGAAGGCCTTGCGGAGGCGGGGGAGGACCTGCTCGGCGTAGAGCTTTAGGAAGCGCGCCTGGTCGGGGCCGGGGGCGTGGAACACGAGGTGACGGAAGCCGAGCTCGACATAGAAGCGGATGCGCTCGACCTGCTCGTCCGGGTCGCTCGACACGATCCATCGGCTGGCGGCGCGGTCGAGCGGCAGCGCGTCGGCGAGGCGCTCCATCTCGACCGGGTCTTCGACGCCGGTCTTCTCCTCGGGGGACAGCGCGAGCGCGGCCCAGTGCCGGGTCAGCTCCTTCGCCTGTTGCGGGTCGGTGTCGAACGCGGTGAGGTCATGGTAGAGCTGCGCCGCCTTGCCGCTGGTGCAGATAAAGCCCTCGGCGATCTGGCCGGCCATCGCCGCAGCGAGCGGTCCCGAAGCGGCGACCCAGATCGGCACCTTCTCTTTCGGCTTGTCGTAAATCGTCGCGCGGTCGGTTTTGTAGAACTGGCCCTCGAAGGTGACGCGGTCCTCGGTCCATAGAGTGTTGATCAGCCGGATCGCCTCGCGCAGCCGGTCGCGCCGCTCCTTGGCGCCGGGCCATTGCATCGCGGTCGACGGCACCTCGTTCAGCGACTCGCCGGTACCGACGCCGAGCACGATTCGGCCGGGGAACATCGAGCCCAAGGTGCCGAAGGCCTGCGCCACGATCGATGGGTGATAGCGGAAGGTCGGTGTCGCGACGCTGGTGCCGATGACGACGCGTTTGGTGCTGGCGCCGAGCGCGCCGAGCCAGGCGAGCGAGTTCGGCGCGTGGCCGTCGGTGTGCTTCCACGGCTGGAAGTGGTCGCTGACGAACACCGAGTCGAACCCGACCTCCTCGGCGAGGCGGGAGAAATCCAACAGTTCGCGGGGGCCGAACTGCTCGGCCGAGGCCTTGTATCCGA
>VAZR01000407.1 GCA_005888515.1 Alphaproteobacteria bacterium
CGGATAGCCCAGCGGCGATCGGAAAATTCGCATCTCCAGCGTGAAGCCGCCGACAAACGGCTTCAGCAGCGCCTCCGGCAACCGCGCTCGGCCATTTGTCCAGCGGTGGCCTCGTCCGGCTTCGTGAAATCCCTCGGTGAATTCCGGATAGGTGTAATCGATGGCGAAGGAAATGTGCTCGTCGCGCAGACGGATTTCTCCAATCGAAACGCCGAGCCTGCGCCGGTCCCGCGATGTGGCTGTCAACTCGGCGGGGACGGCGCTGCGCGAGCCCAGCCAGATCGACTCGGTGCCAGCCGGAATCGTAAACCGGTAGACGCTTTTGGCGATCGTCTGCGCGCGAATGACCTCGCCATCGGCGATCAGGTGAAGGTCGGGGTCTTCAGTCAGCTGATAGCCGAGCGCCTCGGCCCGATTCAGCAGCGCCAGGCGGATGCCGTTCAGCTCGTCCGAACCGAGTTCGACCCGGGACGCGCAGAATTCCCAAGGGCGTGCCTCGTGATCGGGATAAAGCGCCGCGAACTCATCGCCGTTTTCGAACATCGCGCGATTGTCGCAGTCGACAAACGTCTCGGCCGGCGCGCCATCGGCGTAGAGAACGTCATGGCCATCCAACTCGACGTGGAAATATTCGAGCCGGCTGACGCTGTCCAACTGCACGATCGAACGCCCGTTGACCAGATCGACGGCCGGCACAAGAACGCCGTCGATGTACAGCGCGTGCTCGGGCGACAAAAGGAGATCGCGGATAGGGTGACGACCAGATCGCCGATCGACAGCTGCTCGACCGGCACTTCGCCGCGATCGGTCAGGATCCGGGTGCCGGCGCAGAAGCAGGCGACGGCGCTGAGGAACACCTCGCCGCCGCCGCTGCCGTCACTGACCCAATCGGCAAAGATCCCGGCGCCAGGCGCGGAGGCCAGCGTCAATGTCGTGATCACGGTGTTGCCGTTGAACACCGTAATCGTGTTGCCGGAAATTTGCGTGCGGGTGATCGTCCCGGAATCGGCGAGGTCGATCCCGTTCAGCGGGTTCGTGTCGTTCGCCGCCACCAGCCCGCCGATCGTGCCGAGGAAATCGGCGACACGCAGCACCTTGAGCGTGCCGCTGCTGCCGAGGAAGGTGAGATGGGCGCCGCTCGCGACCGTGTCGACGACGAGGGTCGAACCGTCATTCGCGACCGTGAGGCCGGTCGCATTGGCGCCGACCGATGTCCCGCTCAGATCGAGCATGCCGCCGGCCGCTTCGATCGTGCCCGCGCCGTCGATCGTGCCGCCGGACACCGTGCCGTGCCCGATCAGCGTGCCGCCGTCGATCTGGAACCCCTGGCTGTCGCTCAGCGCGCCGCCGTCCAGCTGGATCTTGCCGGCGGTCATCGTCTCTTGCAGCGTCAGCGTCAGGCTCTTGCCGCTGATACCGATCTCGAGCGTCTTGTTCGCCGTATCGAGCGTGATCGCGCCGGTCGTCGCATTGCCGTCGATCTTCAAGACGGAATTGGCAACGTCGGCGATTGCCAGAGTCAAACCGGAATTCACGGTGCCGGTCAGATCCAGCGTGCCGCCCGAGGCGGTGACCGTGCCGGTGCCGCTCAAATCGGCGCCGACGGTGCCCCGGCCGAACAGTGACCCGCCGCCGAGCGTCACGCCGCTGGCATCCGTCAGCGTCGAGGACGCGCCGTCGAGCTTGAGGGTGCCGCTGCCGATCGCCAGCGCACTGCCGACCGTCAGACTGGCCGAGCCGCCGATCTCCAGCGTGCCGTTGCCGCCGTTGAACGTGACCGAATGCGCCGCGCTCGCCGTGTCGAGCAGCAGCTTGTCGCTGGCTCCGGTGATGGTCATGACCAACGCGCCGCCGCTGTCGGCGATCGCCGAGGTGATCTCCAGCGTCCCGCCATTCGCGGTTATGTGCGCCGCGCCGGTCGCGCCGATCGCGCCGGTGATCTTGCCGAGCCCGGTGATCGTACCGCTGCTGATCGAAATCCCGGCATTGTCGCTCAGTTGCGAGCTGGCGCCGTCGAGCTTGATCGTGTTGGCGCCGACTGTAAGGGCATCGGTCAGGCTCAGGGTACCCGAGCTGTTCAGCTCCAATGTGCCGGTTGACCCTGAGAAGTTCAGCGAAGTTGCCGCGCTGCCGCCGTCGAGCAACAGCTTGTCGCCGGCGCCGCTGCCGACCGTCAGGGCGAGAGAGCCGCTGTTTGCGATCGCCGAGGCGATCTCCAGCGTTCCGCCGTCAGCTGCGAGCTGGCGCCATCGAGCTTGATCGTGTTCGCGCCGACCGTAAGCGCATCCGTCAGGGTCAGCGTACTCGAGCTGTTCAGCTCCAAGGTGCCAGTTGACCCCGAGAAGTTCAGCGAAGTTGCCGCGCTGCCCGCGTCGAGCAGCAGCTTGTCGCTGGCGCCGCTGCCGACCGTCAGCGCGAGAGAGCCGCTGTTTGTGATCGCCGAGGCGATCTCCAGTGTTCCGCCGGCGGCCGTAATATGAGCCGCGCCGGTTGCGGTGATCGCGCCGGTTACTTTGCCGAGCCCGCTGATCGTGCCGGTGCTGAGTGAGATGCCGGCATTGTCGGTCAGCTGCGAGCCCGGCCCGTCGAGCGTCAGCGTGCCGCTGCCGATCGCCAGCGCGGTGCCGATCGTCAAGGTACCGGCGGTATTCAGCTCCAATGTGCCGCTCGACGAGAAGGTCACGGTATGAGCGGCGCTGGCGGCGTCGAGCAGCAGCTTGTCGCCGGCTCCGGCGATGGTCATGACCAGCGCGCCGCCGATATCGGTGATCGCGCCGGCGATCTCCAGCATGCCGCCATTGGCTGTGATGTGCGCCGCCCCGGTCGCGAAGATCGGGCCGGTGATCTTGCCCGCACCGGTGATCGTGCCGGTGGTGATGTCGAACTCGTCGGTCCCGTTGTAAATCAACTGCGATCCCGGCCCATCGAGCTTGACCGTGCCCGCGCCGATCACCGCCGACCCGACCGTCAGGGTGCCGCTGGTGTTGAGCTCGAGCGTCCCGGTCGAGCCCGAGAAGCTCAGCCCCGAGGCGGCGCTGGCGGCGTCGAGCAATAGCGTGTCGCTGGCTCCGGTAATGGTCAGCGTCAGCGATGATCGCCCCGGTGACTTTGCCGAGCCCGGTAATCGTGCCGGTGCTCAACGAAATCCCGGCATTGTCCGTCAATTGCGAGCCCGACCCGTCGAGCTTCAGCGTATTGGCGCCGACCGCCAGCGCGTTGGTCAGGACAAGCGTGCCCGAGCTGTTCAGCTCCAACGTGCCGGTCGAGCCCGAGAAGGTGAGCGACGTCGCCGCGCTACCGGCGTCGAGCAACAGCTTGTCGCTGGCGCCGCTGTCGATTGTCAGCGCCAGGGTGCCGCTGTTGCTGATCGCCGAGGCGATCTCCAGCGTACCGCCCGATGCGGTGATATGAGCCGCCCCGCTCGCGCTGATCGCGCCGGTGACTTTGCCGAGGCCGGTAATCGTGCCGGTGCTGAGCGAGATCCCGGCGTTGTCGGTCAATTGCGAGCCGGACCCGTCGAGCTTTACGGTGCCGGCCCCGACCGAAAGGGCATTGGTCAGTGTCAGCGTCCCGGAGGTGTTCAGCTCCAGCGTCCCGGTCGAGCCGTTGAAGCTCTGGGATGTCGCTGCGCTGGTCGAGTCGAGCTTCAGCGTATCGCTGGCTCCGGTAACGGTCATGACCAGAGCGCTGCCGCTATCGGTGACCGCGCCGGTGACCTCCAGTGTGCCGCCACTCGCGGTAATGTGAGCCGCGCCGCTGGCTGTGACCGCCGCCGCGAACACGCCCTGGCCGGTGATCGTGCCGGCGCCGATCGTCGCGCCGCTCCGCCGTTCAGCGTCACGGTCTTGACCGAGCTGCCGGCCGCGTCGAGCTTCAAGGTGTCGCTACTGCCGGTGTCGGTCAGGATCAGTGCGTTGGTGCCGCCCGAGGTGATCGCCCCGGTGATCTCCAAGGTGCCGCCATTGGCGGTAATGTGCCCGGCCGACCCGCTCGTCCCGGTCACTGCCGCGGCGAACACGCCCTGGCCGGTAATCGTGCCGGCGCCGATCGTCGCGCCGCTCGCATCGGTCAGGGTCGCTCCGGTCCCCGACAGCTGCACGGTGCCGCTCCCGATCGCCAGCTGATCGGCGACGGTCAGCGCGGCGGTGTTGCCGTTGAGGA
>VAZR01000245.1 GCA_005888515.1 Alphaproteobacteria bacterium
CGGTGGCACACGCAGATATTGCGTTGGTCGCAGCTTGCTTAAAATTGCCGACAAAGCCGCAACCCCGGGGTTCGCCCGTGTCCTCTGAGCTGGTCGTCATCATCGATGACAGCCCCACCCACCTGAAAATCCTCGAACGCCTCGCCAATTCGCTCGGCGGCTGGACCATCGCTAAAGCGTTCAACGATGCCGATGCGGCATTGTCGTTCTGCCAAGCCAATCGTCCCAGCCTTGTCGTGCTCGCCGCCGCAACGGCACAGGGCGAGGCGGCGGGCTTGATCCACAAGCTGCACCGCACCGAGGGCTGCGCCGAGGTTCCGACCATCGTGATCGGCGCCGAGGAGGATCTCGATTGTCTCGAGCGGGCGCGCGAGGCCGGTGCCGCCGACCACCTGCTCCTACCGATCAATCATCGCGACTTTCGGTTGCGTGCGCGCGGCCAGATGGTCGCTCACCGGCATCGCCCGCGTGGCGGTCCGGATCGCCCGCCGCCGAGCGGACGGACACGTGAAGGCGAGCGTCGTCAGGACGGGCTGCGGCAGGCGCATGAGATGCTGTTGCGCATACTCGACGCCATTCCGCGCATGATCTGCGTGACCGGCGAAGACGGGCGTTACCTGCTGGTCAACCGTCACTACGCCGCCTTTGTCGGGGTGCGCGCGAGCCGTCTGATCGGCAAGAGCCCGCTCGAAGCACATGGCGGGCCGATCGCGCGCCGCCTGATGGAAACCGACCCGCTGCTGCTCGCCGGCCGCCCGGCGCCGATCTCGTCCGAGGAGGAGATCGTCGATCGCGATGGCGAACCGCGCGTGTTGCTGGCCACCAAATCGGTATTTCACGGCGAGGATGGCGAAGACTCGATGGTTGTCACGGTGTGGGTCGACATCACCGAGCGCAAGCGCGCCGAGGGCGACCTGCTGGCGGCCAAGGAACAGGCGGAGCTCGCCAACCGCAGCAAGACCGAATTCCTCGCCAATATGAGCCATGAGACCCGCACACCGCTGAACGCGATCATCGGCTTCTCGCAGGTTATCGCCGGTGAGATGCTCGGACCGATCGGCACCCCGAAATACATCGGCTACGCGCACGACATCCTGATCAGCGCCGAGCATCTGCTCGGCATCATCAACGACATCCTCGATCTGTCGAAGCTCGAGGCGGGCAAGCTCGACCTCGCCGAGGAGATGCTCGAGCTGCCGAAGACGATGGAGGATTTGCTGCAGCTCGCCGATGCGAAGGCGCGCGCCAGCGAGATCCGCATCGCGCTGCGCTGCGAGGGCGCCATACCGGCATTGCTGGCCGATGCCCGCAAGGTCAAACAGATCGTCCTCAATCTGCTGATCAACGCGATCAAGTTCAGCCATCCCGGCAGCGAAGTCGCGATCATTTTGCGCAATGTGTCGGGCGCCGTCGCGATCGATGTCGTCGATCACGGCATCGGTATGGACGCCGATGAGGTGAGGTTGGCAATGACCCGCTTCGGCCAGGTCGCCAGCGCTTGGACGCGCCGGCATGACGGGACCGGGCTCGGTCTGCCGCTGGCGATCGGATTGACCGAGCTGCATGGCGGGACGTTGACGGTTCGCAGTACGAAAGGCGTCGGGACGACGGTAACGGTGACCTTTCCGCGCGACCGCTCGCAACCGCTGCACGAAGCGGTCGAGAGCGAGGTCCGCGCCGTGGCGCAATCCTAGCCGGTACCGGTGCCGCATCTGTTGACCAATCGCTTCCGGCCGATGCCGCTGCGCCGGGATGCCGGCGCACCGGCTGTGGCTGCCGGCACGAAGGTCGCGCCTGCAGTGCTTCTTGCTGCGATAGCGTTATCGATCGTCGCTGCGGCCGCACCAATCACGTTGATGCTGCTGCCGGATTTGCGCGGCCTGATCGCGCCGCCGCGGCTCGGCAACGTGCTGCTGGGTCTGCTGCTCCTGGCGCCGGCGGCGGTCGGGCTTGCGGCGGCCCTGTCCGGATTAGGGCGGGGATTGCGCTCGTTGAGCGCGGCTAGCCAGGCATCCGAACAAGCGGTGCTGCGCATCTTTGTCGCTGCCCTGCTGTTCGGCCACGCGATCGCAATCGTCACGAGGTTTGACCCGGCACCCGCCAGTCCGCGGATACTTCTGACCGCCGTGGCAGGGCTGGTTTTCGGCTGGGTCGTGCTGCTGCTGATTACCGTGTGGCCGGCCGGCTCGGTCTGGCTGCGGCGATGCGCGATGATATTTGACGCCGCGCTCGTGTCGGCATTTCTGCATTTCGGCGGACAGGACGCTGCCGGCTGGTATCCGCTCTATCTGCTGCTGACGGCATATGCCGGATTTCATTTCGGGGTCGGCGCGCTGGTTGCAAGTGCAGCATTTGGCGTTCTCGGCTTTGGCGCCGTCGCGGTAATGACTGAATTCTGGCAGCAGCAGCCGGCATTGACCGCGGAATGTGGCCTCGCGCTGCTGCTGTTGCCTCTGCTGGTGCAGGACCCGATCCGCGCCGTCACCGAGGCGCGCAGGTCGGCAGCCGCGGCCCAGAATGCCAAAACCCGCTTTGTCTCCGTCCTGGCCGAGGCATTGCGCGCGCCGCTGACCGAAGCGCCGGGTCCTTCACATACCCAGTCGGCGGAGGTGGATCGTCTGGAACTGCCGCCGCACGTCGTCGATATTCTCGATCTGGCGGCGATCGACGCCGGCACCTATGCGCCGCGAACCGAACCCTTCGATCTTCACGAGCTGGTCAATGACGCGCTCGCGGCTGGGCACGATATGGCAGCCAGCAAAGGGATTACCCTGCGCGGTCGGATAGACCCGTACCTGCCATATCGGCTTCACGGCTGGCGGCAGTCCGTGGATCGCATCCTCGGAAACCTTCTCAGCTACGCAATCGAGACGACGAAAAGCGGCACCGTGCGCCTGGGTCTCAAGCTGCTCGGCAGCGATCAGGCGCGGGTGCGGCTGGCGCTGACGATCGAAGGTGGAACCGATGCGGCGCCGGTGGTCACCGCGGCGATGGCGGATCCCTTCGTCTCCGACCAGGAAAATGGGAACCAACGGACGGTTGGGTTGGCGCTGGTGAAGCGCGCGGTGGATTTGATGGGCGGTCAGATCACGATCGACATGACCCCTGCCGGGTACACCCGGCTCACGGTCGAGCTCTCCCTCGCCATCGATACGGCGGTCGGCGAGCCGCAATTGGAGTCTGCCGGCTGCCCGGTGCTGATCGTAACCGGCGATAGCGTGTTCGCCGGCAACATCTGCGAGTACCTCGGCGGGTGGAATGCCGCGGTTTCTTGGATCGGCGAGGCCGAGGCGGCATTGAATTATATCGCCTGGCTCGATCCCGCGACCCGCGCGGTGCTGCTGGTCGATGGCGGCAGCAAGCCGCTCTCGGCGATGGCACTCGTCAACCGCGTTTTGGCAATGGACGGCACGCCGCCATTTATTCTGTTTGTCGCGGAGGCGGCGCAAATCGCCGCGCTGGCCGAATTGGAGGATGGTGAAGCCGACGCCTTTCTGCCGGCGCCCGTGACCCCCCAGCTCCTGACAAACGCGCTCCACGCCCTGCCGCTCAGAGTCCAACGTGCCGAGAAGCCATCGGAGCCGGTGGAATGGATGGCGGAGGCACCCGCCGCGCCCGAGCGGCCGGCGCCGCTCGCCGACCGGGTGACCCCGATCGCCGCGCATCCGCGGTTCGCCGCCGAGCCCATTGTCGATCCGCGCCGCATAGAAGCGTTACGCGAACTCGGCGGCCAAGAGGGATTCCTCGGCGATGTCGTCGAGATCTTTCGCGCCGACGCACAGCAGATCATGCGCCGCTTGACGCGCGCCGCCGCCACCGCCGATGTCGCTGCGTTCGCCCAGGGACTGCGGGCATTGGGCCAGGCGGCGGGCCATGTCGGCGGCACCCCGTTGTGTCAGCTGACGACGTCCTTGCGCGGCCTCGCCGCCGCCGAGCTGCGCGATCACGGTAATATCCATCTGCAACGGATCGAGGCCGAGATCGACCGGCTCGCCGCCGGGTTGCTGCATTATCTCGACCAGGCCGAGGCGCAGCGGCCCTAATTCTCCAGCACCTCGCTCAGGACGCGCCACTGCGCGAGCTTTTCCGCGAAGCCGAGCCGCGCATGCGCCGGGCTGGTCGAGGGCAGGGCGAGATAGCGCAACTCCGGCCGGCGCGCGAAATGCCGGTCGTAAAGCCTCCGCGCGCCGCTGCCGTTGAAGGCGACCGCGCGGATGCCGGGATGCGTGTCGATCAGCGCGTCGATCATGTTCGGCACCTCGGCGGCGATCGATGTATCGGCGCTGGCGACGCGCCGAGCCGAGGCGCAAACGTCCCATACCGCGATCCTCCGTGCGCCGATCCAGCGCACCCTGTCGGCATAATCTGGCGACGGCGTTTCGCCAAACAGCGCAAACACGATCGGCCAGAACAGATTGCGTGGATGCGCGTAGTATTCGCGGCGGCGCAGCGACTCTTCGCCGGGCAATGTGCCGAGCACGAGCAGCCGGGCGCGGGCGTCGACGATCGGCGGGAAGCTGCGCTTGACAGGCGGAGGCGGCGGGTTCAGTCGAGATAGCGCCCGAGACGCACGGCGGTCTGGCCCTTGACCAGCCGCCGCGATGGCATGATCAGCACGCAGTTATCGTACGGCGTGCGCACCTCGCGCTCGCCGTCGCGGCCGATCAGACTGCCTTTTTCCCCCAGCACCTCGAGACCGCGATAGTCGCCGGCAAAATCGAACCGGTCGCCGGTAATTGTCACCGCCTCGGTCACCTCGATGATGCGCTGCCGGGGGTGGGCATCGAAATCAGGGCCGCCGAGCGCGGCCAAATCCTCGGGCTGGGCGCTGCCGGTGGCGATCAGGAAGCGCAACGTCACGTCGGTCGACACCTCGGCGGAGCGGCGCTCCCAGTGCTGGCCGCATTCGATCAACAGCGCCGTCTTTGTCGCGGCCGGATCGCCGAAGCCGCCATAATCGCGCATCCGAGGTCCCGCCGCATGGCCGGCATCGCACATGATCAGTTCGGGAATGCCGACCCGCAGCGCCAATTCGCGCGACCGGCCGAGCAGCCCTGCCAGCATCAAGGGGGCGGTGGCGTATTGCATCGAATGGAGATCGAGCAGCAGATCGGCCGAGTCGATAATCGGGCGCAGCCTTCGGGCCCGCGCCAGCTCGGTCGACTGGCGCGGCCCGTCGAGCGTCGCCGGGTGCCACAGCCGGTTGAAATCCTCGTCGACATAGCGCGAGGCTATCGGGTAGCGCGGATCGAATTCGCGATACGCCGCAACATTGTTGAAAGCCAGCGTCAAGCGGCCGCGGCGCGGCCGGATATCGGCGCGGAACAGCCGGTCGAGCGTAATCGCGCCGCAGATCTCGTTACCATGCGTCAGCGCGGTGACGACAACGTGCGGGCCGGGCTCTTTGGCCTCGAGGGTTGTGACGTATGGGATGCCGGTATTGCCGGCCCGATACGGCTCGATGTCGGGCGCGGTCAGCTCGACCGTATAGTTCAGATCGGACACGGAGGTTCCTGTCAGGCGCGATGGTGCCCCATTGTGCACGGCAACAGGCGCCGCGTCACCACTTCGAAAGTACCCGGTCAATCAGCGGGCGAGATCGCTGGCCAACGAAAAGGCAGTGACGTTGTTGGTGTCCTGGCCCCGGTAGATCTGTAGGTTCTCGAGCACCCGCTGAACATAGAGCCGCGTTTCGTTGAACGGGATCATCTCGATCCAGTCGACCATGCTGATGTCGCGGCCGCGCGGATCGCCGAATTCCCGTAGCCACTGGCGGATGCGGCCGGGCCCGGCGTTATAGGCGGCGATCGCCAACGGATAGGAGCCGCCGAATTCGTCGATCATGTGCTCGATATAGGAGCGCCCGAGCGTCAGGTTGTAGACGCCGTCGCTGGTCAGCCGATCGATCGAATAGGGCAGTTGCAGCTTGGTTGCGATCCCGGCGGCGGTGGTCGGCATCAGCTGCATCAGCCCACGCGCTCCGACCCGGCTCATTGCCTCGGGCGCAAACGCGCTTTCCTGGCGCACGATCGCGAACAGCAGCGAGCGCTCTGCCGTGCCGCCGTCCGGCAAGGTAGTCACCGGATAGCCGTGTACCATCAGCGGCGTCCCGGCCTCGATCGATCGCTTCGCCACGGCGATCGCCAGATCGATCCGGCCCTGCGCTTCGGCGAGCGAGGCCAGCATCGCGAAATCGACCGGGGTTCTCGCGGTATCGGCCATCTGAAGCACGAAATTCCGGGCGTGGTCGCGGTCGCCTGCGGCAAACAGGAGCTGTGCCGCCCGGACCATTTCCTGCGCGTCGAAGCGCTTCTGTTCGGCGCTGCTCGGCTGTGGCTCGGGCACCGGCCGCGGCGGCGCATCCTTGCCGAGCTGATGGGCCGCGAGCTGGCCATAGAAGGTCGCCATATGCTCGGCGCCGGTGGCATACCATTTCGCCGCCAGCTCGGAATTGCCGGCCGCCTCCGCGGCGCGGCCGCTCCAGTAGGCCGCCCGCGCTTTGCCGTACGGGGCGGTGACGCGCGCCAGGATGCGAGTGAAATGATCCAAGGCGAGGGCCGGATCCTTGCGGTAGCGCAAGGCGATATAGCCGGACAGGAATTCAGCCTCGGAATAGGCGTAGCCGTCGCTCAGCCCGTGCTGCTGCGCCAGCTTGTACGCGGTATCGGCATTGCCGCTGGCGAGCAGCTGGCGGGCGACCAATTGCCGCTCGCCCCACCACGCCACGGGCCGGACCGGGCTGTCGCCATGCGCGAGCAGCAGCTGCGCGGCCGCCTCATAGTTGTTCTTCTTGCGGCGCCAGCGCGCCTCTTCGAAAGCGACGCCGGGATCCGAGCGCAATTGCGCCGGCACCTTCGCCAACAGCGCTTCGCCGTTGGCGGCATCGGCGGCGAGCGCCAGGCGGGCCTCCGCCGCGGTGCGGTATTCTCCGGGAACCAGCGGCAGCATGTGGCGGGCCGCGTCGGTCAGGCCGTCCCAGATCAGACGATCGAGCCGGTTCTGGTGGTCTTCCGACCGCAGCATTCCCGAGTAGCGCACCAGAAAGGCGTGCTCGTCGGAAACGTTAAAGTCGCCCTCGATCCAGGCCGCACGCACTGCCGCGGTGCCGGCCTCGGTTTTGCCGCGGTTCAACAGGATCTGGGCGGCGCGTGCCTTGCCCACCCCGCCGATCGGCGGATGGCGCTTCAGCCAATCGGCCGCGACATCGTCGCTCTCGCCGGTCAGCGCTTCTTCGGCTCGCCGCAGCAATTTCTTGTGCAGCGGCCAATCCGGGTTCTGATCGATGAAGGCGGCGAGATCGCCGAACCGGCTGCCGGGTGTCGGGCGGGTATAGTCGAGCCAGCGCACGAGCTTCAGCAGCAACGGATCCTTGCTCTGAGTTGCACCGGCGTAAGCTTGCGGCCAGTTGCCACTGCGCGCCGCCGTGATTGCCGTAAGCGCAGCGCTGTCGCCGTTGCCTTCGGCCCGGACTGTCGTGACAAGCGCAGCAAAGACACCGAATAAAATAAATAAATGGCGAAATACTGGCAACAAAGCCCACCGCTCCTGACTCTTTGAAGAAGAACTTATTTAGGGGTTTTGACGAGGTCCGGCAAGCTGTCCTGTAACCAAACGTAACGCGCGTGTTGCGCGGCGACACGCAACGCGCCTCGATCGGTGTTGTTGAAGCTAGCGCCGGTGCGGACTATCGTTGCCGAGGCTGTGGTCGAAGCCGGGAGGAAACCATGTTCAAGGGGTCATTTGTCGCGTTGATCACCCCGTTCCGCAACGGCGCGGTCGACGAATCTGCGTTTCAGGAGCATGTCGCCTGGCAGCTTGGCCAAGGTACGCACGGGCTGGTGCCGATCGGCACCACGGGCGAGTGCCCGGCGCTGGAGGACGAGGAGCAGGAGCGGCTGATCGCGATGACCGTCGAGGTCGCGAAGGGAAGGGCGCCCGTCATTCCCGGCACCGGCTTCAATTCGACGACGCATACGATCCACGCGACCAAGGCGGCAAAAAAGCTCGGCGCTGACGCGGCGCTGGTCGTCTGCCCCTATTACAACAAGCCGACCCAGGAAGGGCTCTACCAGCACTTCAAAGCGGTGCACGACGCCGTCGACATCCCGATCGTGATCTACAATATCCCCGGGCGCAGCTCGGTCGATATGTCGAATGCGACGATGGCGCGGCTCGCCAAACTTCCCAATATCGTCGGCGTTAAGGATGCGACCAACGACCTGACCCGTCCGCTGAAGATGCGGGTCGAGATCGGCAGCGAGTTCAGCCTGCTCTCGGGTGAGGACGGCACCGCCGTGGCCTATCTCGCGCAGGGCGGCGATGGCTGCATCTCGGTCACCGCCAATGTCGCGCCGGCGCACCTGTCGCGGATGCACGAGGCGTGGCAGAAGGGCGACATCGCGACCGTGCAGCAGATCAACGATCGGTTGATGCCGCTGCATGACGCGCTGTTCGCCGAGACCAGCCCGGCGCCGGTCAAATATGCCGCCTCGCTGCTCGGCCGCTGCACTCCGGAGGTGCGCCAGCCCTTGTGGCACACAACGCCCGAGACGCAGGAGAAGGTGCAGCGGGCGATGCGCGGCGCCGGCCTGATCAACTGAGCCCCGGCGGAGGACGCGCGGCGCAATGCGGGCGACCGACCGCTACGCCGCGCTGAACCGGCGCGCCCGCCACGATTACCTGATCGAGGACACGGTCGAAGCCGGCTTGGTCCTGCACGGCACCGAGGTCAAGTCGCTGCGTCAGGGCGGCGCCAGCATCGCCGAAGCCTATGCCGACGAGCAGTGCGGCGAGCTGTTTCTCGTCAATGCCAACATCCCCGAATACAAGGCCTCGGCGCATTTCAACCATCAGCCGCGGCGGCCACGGAAGCTGCTGCTGCACCGAAAGCAGATGAACCGGCTGATGGGCGCGGTGAAACGCGAGGGGGTCACGATCGTGCCGCTCGCGCTCTACTTCAACGAGCGCGGCCGCGCCAAAGTCGAGCTCGGCCTCGCGCACGGCAAGCGCAAGGCCGACAGGCGCCAGGCCGAGCGTGACCGCGACTGGCAGCGCAACAAGGCACGCCTGCTGCGCGCCCGCGATCTCTAGCGCCGTTTAGGCCCATGTGCTCATAAAAGCGCCGGATGTGATGTGCGAATTCGCGTTTATGTGGAGTGAACTTCGATCGCCCGCTCCTCCCCGCCACTCGGTGCCGCCAGAGGCGCTTTGTGGATCGACGAAACCGAATGTCCAATTGAGCGCCCTGGTTTCGGCCCGACCGCAACAGCGAGTATGTCTAATTCATTTTCGGCGGTGACCTTGGAAGCTGGATGCATGACCATGTCACCCTGAAGCTCGCCGCCGGGTTCAATTTCGATTTGGCCGTATTGAACGCTGCCTCTGACCTGCCCGCCCGATTTGATCAGTAGCCGCGTGCGCACGACCAGGCGGCCCTCGAACTGGCCGCTGATTGCTGCACTCTCAGCTTCCACCGCGCCCTTGAAAGAACCGGCATTACCAAGAATAAACTCTCGGCATTCAGTACGATTACTCTCAATAGTTCCCTCTGCGACCAGTGTGTCGCATGATGTGAGTTCACCGGACAGCACAATCTCAGGGCCAAGAAAGACCTCGCGAGCCCGTTTTCTGCTGCGTCGCGTCTTGATATTGCCGGCCTTGGAGCGCGCCGCCGGCCACCATCTTGGTCGAGCCATGTAGTAAACCTCCCGAACATGGCATCTATACTACCGAAAGAGGGCACGGGCTTCGGTTACCAACTGGTTAAACCGACGCGACGCACTCAAACACAGGCGGCGAATGGCGCGGGACAGTGCGGTACTAGGCGGTGAGCCGAGCCGCGAGCGCGGCGAGCACCGCTTCGAACATCGCCGGGGTCAGCCTTCCGGTATTGGTGTTGAGCCGCGAGCAATGATAGCTGTCGGCCAGCATGATCCCATCGGGCAGCTCGTGCATTGCGCCATGCGCGAACGGATAGGCGGCGCGCCGCAGCCCTTTCGCGGCTAGCACCGCGTTATGCGCGATCGAGCCGAGCGCGAGGATTGCCTTGAGACGCGGCAGTCGCGCGAACTCACCGATCAGAAACCGGCCGCACGCTACCACCTCGGCCGGCTCCGGCCGGTTCTGCGGCGGTACGCAGCGCACCGCATTGGTGATGCGGGCGCGCTGCAGAACCAGTCCGTCTTGCGGATGCGCCGCGTAATCGCCGGTCGCCAGACCGAATTTCAGCAGAGTTTTGTATAAGAGATCGCCGGCGTAATCGCCGGTGAAGGGGCGACCCGTGCGGTTGGCCCCCCTGAGCCCCGGTGCCAAGCCGACGATCAGCAGCTCCGCCGAATCCGGGCCGAACGAGGGGACTGGCGCGTTGAACCAGTCGGGGTGCGCGGCGCGCTGGGTATCGCGAAACCCGGCGAGCCGAGGGCAGAGTGCGCAGTCGCGGGTCGGTAGATCAGTATGCGGCGTGTCGCTCACCTCTGTCTCTGTAACCCCGGTTGCTCGCGCCGTTTCGCTTATGCGGTCTCGACCGGTTCGGGCCGGGTGCGCTGCATCTCATCACGCGGCACGTGGTTGCGCGAGATGGTCGGTGCCAAATCCTGCAGCTCGACAAAGCTGTCGGCCTGCCGCCGCAGATCGTCCGAGACCATCGGCGGCGAGGAACGGATCGTCGATACGACCGAAACCCGTACGCCGCGCCGCTGCACCGCCTCGACCAGGCGGCGGAAATCGCCATCGCCGGAAAACAGGATCGCGTGGTCGATGTGCTCGGCCATTTCGAGCATGTCGATCGCCAGCTCGATATCCATGTTGCCCTTGATTCGGCGGCGGCCCATCGCGTCGGTGAATTCCTTGGTCGGCTTGGTCACCATCGTGTAGCCGTTATAGTCGAGCCAGTCGACCAGCGGCCGGATCGGCGAGTATTCTTGGTCTTCGATCAGTGCTGTATAATAGAATGCGCGGATCAACCGTCCCTTCGACCGAAACAAATCGAGCAGTCGCTTGTAATCGATATCAAAGGCAAGGCCGCGGGCTGCTGAATATAGGTTGGCGCCATCGATGAATAAGGCAATACGTTCTTCCGGGTAGAAAATCATTGGCGACTCCAGCAAGATCAAAAAATGTCGTTCAGTTTCCTGCCGGACCGATCTGCCGTCAAGCTGCGGGCGGTCGAGGATAATCGCCGGTGATCCTCGTCGGCATCGGCAGCAACCTGGCGGCTCCGGGATACCGTTCGCCGCAGGACACCGCGCTAGTCGCACTAGCGCAGCTGCCGGCGATCGGCGCGGCTGTCATCGCTGTCTCGCCCTGGTACCTGTCGGAGCCGGTACCGGCCTCGGATCAGCCCTGGTTCGTCAACGCCGTTGCCGAGGTCGTGAGCGAATTGTCGCCAGGTGAACTGCTCGCCCGGCTGCTCGCGTTGGAAGCGCGCTTTGGGCGACAGCGCGGCGAGCGCGATGCCGCGCGTACGCTCGATCTCGACCTGCTCGATTATGACGGCCGCCAGTGTGCCACCGCGGTGCTCGTCCTGCCGCATCCGCGCCTGCAGGAGCGCCGCTTCGTGCTGGCGCCGCTCAGCGACATCGCCCCGGATTGGCGGCATCCGCGGCTCGGTCTGACGGCGCCCGAGCTGCTGATGCGCCTGCCGCCGGGCCAGCCGATTCGCCGGCTCGACGACCCGAACGGGGGATTGCGCTGATACCCGGTGGGTGATTGTGGTTGACGGACGCCGCCGATATAAACGCCGCGCTCGGTCTTCCGGGCGTCTGGCCCGTTTCGCGTCCGGTGATCGATGAGCGTCTACGATATTGCCCGCGTCAACATGATCGAGAGCCAGCTTCGTCCCAACAAAGTGACGGACGAGCGGATCATCGAGGCGTTCTCCCGGCTGCGGCGGGAATTGTTCGTACCGGAGCATCTGCGCGACGTTGCCTATGTCGACGAGGATCTGCCGCTCGGTCGCGGCCGCTATTTGATGGAGCCGATGGTTGCGGCGCGGCTGCTGCAAGCGCTGATGCCGGATCGCAAGGAAACTGCGCTCGTCGTGGGTGCCGGCGTTGGTTACGAGGCGGCGTTGCTGTCATCGCTTGCACGCAGTGTCATCGCGCTGGAAGAGGACGAGGAACTCGCGCGGTTCGGGCGAGCCGCCCTGGTCGATCACCGAATCGCCTCGGTGATCTATGTCGAGACGCCGCTCGCAGCTGGCCATCGCCAGCGTGCCCCTTACGACGTGATCCTGTTCGGCGGTGCGATCGCCGAGATTCCCTCCGAGGTCGCAGCACAGCTTGCCGAAGGCGGCCGCATGGCGGCGGTGCTGCGGCCCGGCGCCGGCGTCGGACGCGCTACTCTGGCGACGCGCACTGGCGGAGTGCTCGCGCAACGCGTTATCTTTGACGCCGCGACGCCGCTACTTCCGGGTTTTGTCCCGAAGTCTGCCTTTGTGTTCTGAGGGTTCGATGCCGCAGCCGAGGGGGTGCCTGAAACAGCGACCGCTGCGCGCGGCGGCAACCCTGGCGATCGTAGCGGCAGCGGTGTTCGCCGGGTCGCCGGCATCGGCACAGACGCTGACCGAGGCATTCGCCTACGCCTACAACAACAATCCGCAGATCCTGGCACAGCGTGCCCTGCTGCGCGCCACCGACGAGCAGGTGCCGCAAGCCCTGTCGAATTGGCGCCCGACGGTTACCCTGACGGGCCAGGCGGGGTTCGAGCGCGCCGGCGTCGCGGCCAGGGGCACCTCGACCAATTTTTCGAGCTTCGAGCCCCGGTCGCTGGATTTGAGGGTCACTCAGCCGCTCTATCGCGGAGGCCGTACCGAGGCGGCGACGCGGCAGGCGATCAATACCGTGCAATCGACCCGTGCCCAGACGCTCGGCGTCGAAACGACGGTCTTCCAGGCGGTCGCCCAGGCCTATCTCGACGTCGTGCGCGATCAGACGCTGGTCGAGGTTAACCGCAACAACGAGCAGGTGCTGCGCCGGCAGCTCGAAGCGACGCAGGATCGGTTCCGTGTCGGCGAGGTGACCCGGACCGATGTCGCGCAGGCTGAGTCGTCGCTGGCCCAGGCCACGGCGAACCGGATCTCCTCCGAAGGCACGCTAGAGATCAGCCGAGCCAGTTACACGCGCGCCGTCGGCCACCCGCCCGGTCGGCTGGTGCAGCCTCGTGAGCGCCCGGTATTGCCGGCGTCACGCGACGAGGCGCTGGGGCTAGCCATGCATAACAATCCGAATGTGATCTCCGCCAATTTCACCGAGCTCGCGGCCCGCGAAAACATTGACGTCGTGCGCGGCCAATTGCTGCCGACGATCTCGCTGGTTGGCGACCTCAACCGCAGCTTTGCGCCGTCGGTGAGCCTGCGTACCGCCCGCCAGGACACCGCGTCGGTTGTCGCCCAGCTGACGGTGCCGCTTTATGAAGGCGGGCTCATCTGGTCGCAGACCCGTCAGGCCGAGCAGACCGTCGGTCAGCGCCGCAGCCAGGTCGACGATGCCCGGCGGCTCGCGGTGCAGCAGGCGACCCAGGCCTGGGAGACCCTGCAATCGGCGCGGGCGGCGATCGCCTCGTTCGGGGCGGCGGTGCGGGCAGCGCAGATCGCGCTCGAAGGCGTGCAGCAGGAAGCCCTGGTCGGCTCGCGCACCGTGCTGGACGTCTTGATCTCGGAACAGCAGCTGTTCACCACGCAATCGCAGCTGATCGGCGCTCAGCATGACGCGGCGCTGGCCGAATTCAACCTCGCGGCGGCAACCGGGCGGCTGATCGCCCTCGAGTTGCGGCTGCCCGTCCAGCTATACGACATGGAGCGTCATTACCGAGCTGTTAAGGACAAGCTGTTTGGCTTTGGAAATGGCCTGAAGGAGTAACTTAATCGCAAGGTTTTTCGGGCAAATTGTCTGAGATATGCCTGTCGAGTTGGGCGCTGCCGGATTAGGTTAAGCACATGTCGGATGCTAGCGTGTCGCCCGAACCGTCTATGGACGAAATCCTCCAGAAGATCCAGCGGATCATCGCGGAGGATGAGAAGCCGGAAAGTGCGCCCGCTCCGAACCCGCCCCGCTCGGCCGAAATCCTCAACCTGACCGAAGCGGTTGGCGAAGGCGGGACGGTCCGCCGTCTGACCCCGGTCGAGACCGCTCCCGAACCCCCGCAACCTCAGCCCGAGGCGCCGCGCCCGCAG
This sequence comes from Alphaproteobacteria bacterium, assembly GCA_005888515.1. Classification (GTDB taxonomy): domain Bacteria; phylum Pseudomonadota; class Alphaproteobacteria; order ATCC43930; family CGMCC-115725; genus DATARH01. The sequence goes on from VAZR01000245.1 coordinate 14,171, forward strand.
GAACGGCGCGTAGAGCCGGTTCCGGCTGCTGAAGCGCCGCGCCCTGGCGCTGACCGCCTGATGTCGGATTCGACTGCGGGAGCAGCGGCCGCGGCATTCGCCTCACTCGCCGCGATCCAGCGCGAAAAGCGCCGCGCCGAAGAGTTTCCGATGGGTCTCCAGGCCCGCAGCCTTGAGGACCTCGTGCGCGAGCTGCTGCGGCCGATGCTGCAGGGCTGGCTCGATCAGAAGCTGCCGGAAATCCTCGAACGGCTGGTCAAGGCCGAGCTCACCAAGGCGCTGCACGACGCGGGGATAGAGTAAACAGCCGGTTAGCGCCGCGACAGCCGGCGCCCTTCAGCGAGGGCCCGGAAAAGGCCCGATCGGGCGCCGACAATCCGACCAATTGACAATTGGGCCTCACCGGCACCAACTGCCCGAGTAATGGGCCGCGGGGCCTGCGGCGTTGCTCCGGTGTTTTCCCGAATGATGGTTTCTTGACGGACGGTTCAGCAATGCTGGACAAGACTTACCGCCCCGGTATGGCCGAGCCGCGGCAATACGCCGCCTGGGAGCGCGCCGGCTGCTTTGCCGCTAATCCGCGCAGCAGCAAGCGCCCCTATACGATCATGATGCCGCCGCCGAACGTCACCGGCAGCCTGCACATGGGGCACGCGCTGACCTTCACGCTGCAGGACATTCTGATCCGCTTCGAGCGGATGCGCGGGCGCGATGCCTTGTGGCAGCCCGGCACCGATCATGCCGGCATTGCCACCGAGATCGTCGTCTCGAACCAGCTTGCCGAACAGCAGATCAACAAGCACGACCTCGGCCGCGAGCGCTTTATCGAGAACGTCTGGGAATGGAAGGCAGAATCGGGCGGGACGATCACAACCCAGCTGCGGCGGCTCGGCGCGTCAGCCGACTGGCCGCGCGAGCGCTTCACAATGGACGAGGGGCTGTCGGCGGCGGTGCGGCGCGTCTTTGTCACGCTGTATCGCGAAGGGCTGATCTACCGCGACAAGCGCCTCGTCAACTGGGATCCGGAGATGCACACGGTGATCTCCGATCTCGAGGTCGAGAACCGCGAGACCAAGGGTTCGCTGTGGCACATCCGCTACCCGGTCGAGGGCGAACCCGATCGCTTCATCAGCGTCGCGACGACCCGGCCCGAGACGATGCTCGGCGATACCGGGGTGGCGGTCCATCCCGAGGATGCGCGATACGCCGATCTGGTCGGCAAATCGGTGCGCCTGCCGCTGGTCGGGCGCTTGATCCCGATTGTCGCCGATGAATATGCCGATCCGGAAATGGGCAGCGGCGCGGTCAAGATCACGCCGGCGCACGACTTCAACGATTTCGAGGTCGGTCGGCGGCACGGTCTCGAACTGATCAACATCTTCGATCGCGACGCGCATCTGACCGAGGCGGTGCCGGCGGCGTATCGCGGGCTCGAGCGGTCGGAGGCGCGCAAGCAAGTGCTCGCCGATCTCGAAGCGGCCGGACTGATCGACAAGGTCGAGGACCACGTTCTGATGGTGCCGCATCACGACCGCTCCGGTGTCGTGATCGAGCCCTGGCTGACCGACCAATGGTACTGCAACGCCGGCGAGCTGGCGAAACCCGCGATCGAGGCGGTCGAGAGCGGCCGCACTCAATTCGTGCCGCGGCAATGGGAGAACACGTTCTTCGAGTGGATGCGCAACATCCAGCCCTGGTGTATCTCGCGGCAATTGTGGTGGGGCCATCAGATCCCGGCCTGGTATGCGCCGGACGGCACGGTATTCGTCGCCGAGAGCGAGGCCGACGCGAAGCAGGAGGCGGCCGCCAAATTCGGCGCCGAGGTGCCGCTGGTCCGCGACGAGGAC
>VAZR01000218.1 GCA_005888515.1 Alphaproteobacteria bacterium
AACTCGCCGAGCGGGATCAAGACGGCATCCTTGATGTGGCCGAGCGGGCCGGTGAACTCCTCGGGCTCGCGCACATCGAGGATCTGCACCGCGCCGATGTGCTCCCCGATGTACTCCTCCAGCCCATGCGGATCGATTTCCCATACGCCGGCGAAGCTGTAACGCAATGTCGCCCACCCCGGGTCGGCAGGAACACTGCTTTCCGCGGCTTCGTCGATCTCCGGCTGGCCGCAGCGCAGATTGGCCGGCACCGCGACATCCATCAGCTTGGGATGCGCGAGGCCGAGATTTTTCATATAGCCGGTAAAATCGCCAACGCCGATCTCGCCGCCGATGCGCGGGTTAAAGCGGCGCTCCTCGCCGACGCTGGTCACGGTCAGCCCGCGGTAGTCATGCGACGGATAGAGCAGGCAATCGTCGGGCAGCGTGAAGATCTGCTCGTGGATCGAGCGGTACATCGCCGCCGCGTCGCCGCCCTGAAAATCGGTGCGGCCGGCGCCGCGGATCATCAGGCAATCGCCGGTGAACGCCATGCTGCGGTCGTCGAGCACATAGGTCAGGCAGCCATTCGTGTGACCGGGGGTGGGGCGCACCATCAGCCGGCGGCCGCCGAACGCGACGACGTCGTCCTGGCTGAGATAACGGTCGGCGCCGGCCGCGCCGCTCGCCTTGGCCAGCATAATCCGGCTGCCGGTACGCTGCTTTAGGAGCCAGGCGCCGGTCACATGATCGGCGTGTACATGGGTCTCTAGCGTCCCGACCAGCGTCAAACCCAGCTCGCCAACCAATGCAACATCTCGCCTGACCTGCTCGAACACCGGATCGATCAGCACCGCCTGGCCGCTCGGCCGATCGCCCAACAGATAGGTGTAGGTCGAGGATTGCGGATCGAACAGTTGACGGAACACCAGCATTCGAGCCCCCGCCACCAACCGGATGCAGCGCTCCGGACCCGGTCCCTCCCGGATATCGATATGCTGCTATTACCGGGGTCCGGAGGCAAGCAAAGACGGCCAATTAAGCGACATTCGGCTAACACAGGTTATCGCGGGCGACGCGGGGATCTCGTATGGTACGATTACGTAGAAAATGAAGAACCGGGGCGGTGAAAAATTGCCCGCGGTCCCTGGTCTCGGGGAGACGTTTCGCATGACGGCCGACGATAATGGTTTGCGGCGATCGGTAGCGCGCACGATTGCGTTCATGCGGATGGCGGCGATCGAATTGCGGCGCATCGCGGAACGCGATCCCGACCTCGCCGGCGAGCTGCGCCGAATCGCCGACCAGCTCGACGCGGACGCCGACGAGCTGGAACGGAGCGCCGGGCCGGGCCACCCTTGAGTCTAATTCCCCGATTGCGGGGAAGAACCGTCATCGAGCTGAGCGGCCATCTGTTCGAAGCGTTCGGCGAGGTTCAATAACTCGCGACGGGTGGCGGCAAACCGCGTCTGTCGTGCCAGCTGTCGCAGCTTCGTGGCCGTATCGCGCAATTCCTCGGCGCTCCGTTGTACATCTTCATCGACCATTCCTGGCTCCGAAGGCGATGCGACCGGATAATGCGCTGCCGACAACCGGATGTCCTTCCGAGAGCCTGCCACGTCCGCCTGCGCGGTACAATCGACGCGAGGCCCGTCCGATCGGCCAGATCGTCATAACCGAGTTGCGGCCTGAGGATCGGCCGCGATGGAACCAATTGTCGGCTTAATGGCGAAGCGCGCTCCACCATTATCGACGACGCGGGAGCGTCGACGGAATACGTGCGCTGTTCCGCCCTACGGCGCCTATCCTGATCCGAGAAACGGCGGACCGGGCTGGCACGCGTTGCAGCGCGGCCCCGCCGGCCCTATTTTCGCGCCAATCCGCCGCTTATCCAGGTGATTCCGTGAGCCAATCCTTTCTGCCGCCCCTGGCGCCCTATCCGACGACCCGGCTGCGCCGCAACCGGCGCGATCCCTGGTCCCGGAAGCTCGTCGCCGAGAGCGTGCTGACCGCCGGCGATCTGATCTGGCCGGTCTTCGTGCATGACGAAGACGGCCAGGCGGCGGTGCCATCGATGCCCGAGGTGTTCCGCATGTCTCCTTCGGCGCTGGTCGACGCGGCCGGCGAGGCGGCCGAGCTCGGTATCCCGACGATCGCGGTGTTCCCGGCGGTCGAGCCGGCCTTGAAGGACCCCGACGGCCATGAGGCGGTCAACCCCGACAATCTGGTCTGCCGCGCCGTAGCGGCCGTGAAAAGGGCGCTGCCGGAGCTCGGCGTGCTGTGCGACGTGGCGCTCGACCCGTTCACCTCGCACGGCCATGACGGCATCATCCGCGACGGCTATGTCGCCAATGACGAGACCGTCGCGATCCTGCAGCGCCAGGCGATCGTCCAGGCCGAGGCCGGCTGCGACATCATCGCGCCGTCGGACATGATGGATGGGCGGGTCGGCGCGGTACGGAAGGCGCTCGACGAGGCGGGGTTTGACCGGGTGCGGATCATGTCCTACGCGGCGAAATACGCCTCGTGCTTCTTCGCGCCGTTTCGCGACGCGGTCGGCTCGGCCTCCTCGCTCGGCAGCGCCGACAAGCGCACCTATCAGATGGACCCGGCTAATGGCGACGAGGCGCTGCGCGAGGTGGCGCTCGATATCGCCGAAGGCGCCGACATGGTCATGGTCAAGCCGGGGCTGCCCTATCTCGACGTGCTGCGGCGGGTCAAGGACGCCTTCCGGATGCCGACCTTCGCCTATCAGGTTTCGGGCGAATATTCGATGATCCGCGCCGCCGCCGAGCGCGGCTGGCTCGACGGCGAGCGGGCGATGATGGAAAGCCTGTTGTGCTTCAAGCGCGCCGGCGCCGACGGCATCCTGACCTATTTCGCGGTGGACGCCGCGAAGCGGCTCAAAGCGGGGTGACCGCCTTCGAAATGTCGCTGCGGCCCGCGCGTTCCGCGGCGATCGCCGGCCTCTCCCGCGGCGCTTCTTGTCGTTTCTGGCGAGAGAACAGCCGTCGCGCAAATGACAGCTGAAACCAGCTGCGCGGTACGGGGCTTTGCAACCGACCGCGACCCGAAAGGCAGCAACATCCGCAGCCAGCCGCGGGCGACCGCTCCGATCGTCGGACGCCTGCCGCCGCTCTTCCCGCTGACTTCCGCCGATATCGTCGGCGCCGAGTTCGAGATCATCGGCTCGAAGAATGGCTGGCTGCTGATCCGCAACGCCGACGCCGCCATCGACAAGCAGGGGAACGGGAAGCGCGTCTTCAAGGGTCCGGGGTGGATCTCCGGCCGGCTCGCCGGGGCTACCCTCGGGATGCCGGAACTGCGCGCCGCGCCAAACCGCGACGCCGCCATCGTCGCACGGCTGTACGATGCGGATAAGGGCTGGGGGCCGGACTCCTTCGGAGTGACCCGCATCCACGCCTGCGACGGCGATTACGTCGATCGCTTTGGGGCTGGCGCCGTCCTTGTCCACCGCAGCGGCCGATCTGCAACCGAGCGTTTCGGTTACCGCCCCCGGCGCGAAAGCCAGTTGCCTGCCGATGCCCGACGACCGCGATGCCGGAGAGAGTTGCGTGATTGCCGAATTCGGTGAGGTCGGTGCAGTGGACAACCATCGCTTCCACTTCGCCGTCTATCAGTATCAGAACCCGAGCAGCAGCGTGCTCAACCACACGCGCGTCGTCGTGTTCGAAGCGCCGGTGCCCGGCACGATGCGCGCCGTCGTCGCGACGGAGAGCGATCCTGCGATCGGCTACGACAAGCCTCGGATCCTGCGCAGCGGCGACCGTGTATTGCTGCACATTCCGGGCAGAGAAGCCGGCACCGGCAATTTCAATCGCGAGCGCCTTTATATGTGGCGCGCCGGCCAGTGGCGCGAGGTCGACACGACGTCGTGGCTCGACGATCTGACGCGCCGCCTACCCGCCGGCTATGGCGCCTGGAAGGGGATCTATCCCGATTACCGGACCCTGAAAGCCTCCACACCGCTGTGGCGGAAGGGAGATGGCAACGCCTGTCCGACCGGCGGCCGGGCCGATCTCGTCCTGGGCTTGCACGACGACCGGATCGTGCTTCGCGGCCTCCGTCATCGCAGGACGGCGGAATGCAGCTAAGCGGCCGAAGCGGGGCAAGACCGCGAATGACGCGTTCCTGAACCGTCATCTCCGGCTTGTCCCGGGAATCCACGTCTACAATTCACCACGAAGACACGAAGAGCACGAAGGTGATAAAGCGCGCCGCAATCTTCGTGTTCTTCGTGCCTTCGTGGTTTTCTTGCGCGCTTCGCGCGCTTCAAGACGTGCGAGGCCGGGCCCGACCCGCGGGTCAAGCCCGCGGGCTAAAGGCCCACCGGCCATGACGGTTAGGGGACAGGCTTTAACTCCGGCGGATGTTGCGACGCCGGGTTATCGGAACCACTGGCGCAATTCGATGTGGTAGCCGTTGGGATCGCGGATCTCGGCGCGGGCATAGGTCGGCGCGACCCGCGGGCCCCAGACAATGTCGACGCCCTTTGTCTTCAGGTACTCGGCGGCGCCTTCCATGTCCTCGACTTCGAGCGCGATCATGCGGTAGCCGAGATGCTCCTTCTGCGGCGCCGGATCGACCTTGGCCCCGTCATAGGTGATCAGCTCGACCGTGGTGCCGCCAAGCTCCAGATAAACGAGATCGATCGGCACGCGGAGCCCGGAGCGCTCGATACGGTCCCGCTCCCTGACCTTAAAGCCGAGGATGTCGGTGTAGAACGCGACCGTCTTATCCGGCTGGTCGGTGACGATTTCGACGTGGTCGATGCGCTTGAACATTTGTGAGTCCTGCCTCTGAGTTAGCCCGTCATTGCGAGCGAAGCGAAGCAATCTCCCTCCACGTTCGGCTAGTCCGACGGGGATTGCTTTGTCGCTGCGCTCCTCGCAATGACACGAATTAAAGTGCCGAGCGGCGGCTGCCGCCGCCGCCATCGATCGTGATTATCGTGCCGGTAGTATAGGCCGAGCGCTCGGAAGCCAGAAACGCGACCATCCAGCCGATCTCCTCAGGCTTTGCGGCGCGACCAAAAGCATAGCCCTGCATCAGCTCCTGCCACCGCTCCGGGTCGCCGAACTGCGTCTCGGCGCGGGTGCGCATCAGCGTGATCAGGCGTTCGGTCATCACCGGCCCGGGATTGATGCCGATCACCCGAAGATTGTCGCGCGGCGCGGTGCCGCCGATCGCGCGGGTGAAGGCCATCAGCGAGGCGTTGCCGGAGCTGCCGGCGACGTAGTCGAAATCAGGGTTCTCGCCGGCCGCGCCGAGGATATTGATGATGGTGCCCTTCTTGCGCTCGGCCATCAGCGCGTAGAAGCGGCGGGTCATGTTGATGTAGCCGAACACCTTGAGGTCCCAGGCTTGGCGCCAGCGCTGTTCGTCGATCTGCTGCAGGTTGCCGCCGGGGATCGCGCCGGCGTTGTTGACGAGCAGGTCGGTATCGGCGCATTCGGCCGCCAGCTTGTCGACGTTTCGGCTGTCGCTGAGGTCGAGCGCGAAATAGCGCACCGACACGTTGTGCTCGCCGGCGATCTTGGCCCGCACCGCTTCGAGGTCGGCTGATGTGCGCGACACCAGCACGACATCGCAGCCTTCTTCGGCCAACACCTCGGCGCAGGCCCGCCCGATGCCCTTCGACGCGCCGGTCACCAGCGCCTTCCTGCCGCGCAATCCCAGATCCATCAGATCCTCCCTGAAACCGATGGGACGAGATTGCTTTGTCGCCCCCTTTCAGCGCAAGCGTAGCTTGCGCCTGTCAGGGCGGCGCATCTCGCGATGCGCCGGAGCTCCTCGCAATGGCAACAACATACTTGACTCAGTTATGGTGGGCATCACCCATGCACCGCCGTGGCCCTCGGCGGTGCACTCGTGATCTCATCTTTCATTTTCGCGGTCGCCGACGCAAACCGCTCGCCCCTGCGACCTCGGCCCTTTAATCTGGTGGAAAAGCAGCCATCGTGGGGATCGTGATACGGTATTCAGATGGGATGCCCCCGTGAGTAAGATCAATCTGTCGCTTACATTTCATGCGGTGATGCTCGCGTGCGGTCTTCACGCGACGACGAGCTATGCGCAGATGACGACCACCTTTGTTTCCGCGACGCGCGGCGACAACGCCAACCCGTGCACCTTCGTCGCGCCATGCCGCAGCTTCCAGGCCGCCCACGACAATACGTTCCCGGATGGCCAGATCACGGTGCTCGATCCAGGCACTTACGGCGCAGTGACTATTACCAAATCGATCAGCATCGTGAACGATGGGGTTGGTGAAGCGAGCATCCCGGTCTCCGGCGGTTGCCACTTGGATCACCGTTAATGCCCCGGCCACGAGCGGCTACGTCAACATCCGCGGTATCACGGTTCAGGGGATCGGCTTCGGCGGCGGCACTGGATTGCGCTTCAACAGCGGGTTTTCTCTGACCATCGAGAATTGCATATTCCGCAATCACACACTCGACGGCATCAGCTTCCTTCCATCGAGCGGTAGCAGCAGGCTTTTGGTGTCGAACACGCTGGTGGCAGATAATGGTGGGCACGGGATTTTGGTCCAACCGAACTTCTCGGCCTCCGCGAAGGCGGTATTCACCCGCGTAAAAGTGGCCAATAACAGCCAACACGGCATTTTTGTAAGTGCCGATGCAAGCGTCGCAACTGGGATTAACGGCGCCGTGGTGGATAGCGTGGCTTCGGGGAACGGGTCGGCCGGTTTCGCGGTCTCATCAGGCGCAGGATTTGGTACTAGCTTTTTGGTAACTCGGTCGGTCATCGCGGGCAATCAAACCGGGCTCTTCGCCATTTCCTCGGCAGCCATTCTTCGGGTAGGCCAATCGGCGGTTACGGGTAACGGCGTCAGTTGGGCCGCTCCTAGCGGCGGCACAGTCCAAAGCTATGGTGACAACGACATCAACGGAAATGCGGACGGGGATCCTGCCCCGGCCGCGATCGCCAAGAAATAAGGTGTGCTCGATATGGCGCGGCACAGAGCCGATGCCTCGCCGCTTACGGCTCCAACGCGCGGAGATTATCCAGCTAGAGAGTGCCATTGATCGCGCGGCGGAACATCGAACAGAGACGATAGCCGGCGAGTTGGTCGTGGTGAATTACGACGAGCGCACCTTTCATTGCGAGCGAAGCGACGCAACCCGCTGTAGCCCTTCAGGCTTCCCGTGCGAACGGGTCTTCATGCCGTAAACCGACCATTGCGCCAGACCAGTGGATGATCTGAGCAGCAGCACAGCTACGCCGGCTCTTTCGCAACCGGCGGAAGTACGGTCACGCCCCTCCGGCACCGCCCGGCTGACCGTCCAGGCCGAGCGCGGTCTCCCAGGCCTGCTGCATTGCGATCTCCTGAGTCCACGGACGCATGAGCGCAGCGGCCCGCGCGTCGCGGGCGTAGCGCTCGAGCGGATAGCGCTTCAGAAAACCGCGGCCGCCACAGATTCGGATCGCCTCCTGGGTGACCGCGACCACTGCACGCTGCACGGTGACGTGCGCTGCCCGGGCGCGCTGGACAGCCTCGACCGGCGCATCGACCTCGGCTTCCGAGATGGCCCGGTAGTACATGGCGCGCGCGGACTCGATCGCGAAGAGCATCTCCGCGACCGCCGGACCCTTCGCCGCGATCTCGGTATGCGGGACCGGCGCGCCCGGCATCCGACCGGTCAGGTAGGCAAGGGCGTCGTCGTAAGCCGCTTGCATAACCCCGAGGAAGGTCGCGGAGAAACTCAGGAAGAGGTGGGGGAAAGCGTTGTACATGGCCCCGAACAGGCCCGCCGGCAGCACCTCCGCGTCGTCGGGAACGAACACGTTCTCCAGTACCATGTCGCGACTGACCGTGGCGCGCATCCCCATCGGATCCCAGTCGCCCGGAAAGGACACGCCCGGCGCGTCCTTTGGTATTTTGAGATACAGGGTACGCTCGATCCAAGGCTCGTCCCCAAGCCGGATGGCAGGGGTGGCGTAATACGGGGCGCAACCCGCCAAAGAGACGAAAAACTTCCGCCCATTGACGACATAGCCGCCATCTATCTTTTGCGCGGTGGTGCCGAAGCGCCGGCCGCCGACGCCGAGCTTCGTATCGGTCTCGCCCTGCTCCACCGGCTCGCTGTGGGGCTGTCCATAAAAGGCGCCTTCCTCCACGACCTCATGGAACTTGACGGCCCGGAGCTTCTCGTGGCGCTCACGCACCGCGGGAAGCATCGTCATGTTATCGGCAATCGGGCCCATCATCAGCATGGTGAGGCAATGCATGTTGAAGGTGAGTGCCGTCGAGGCGTTGCCTTGCGCCAGTTGCTCCGCCACCAGGCAGTAGGTTTCGTAATCGGCCCCGAGCCCACCGTAGCGTTCGGGCACGCACAGGCCGAGGAGCCCCTCGGTCCGGAGATCGGCGTAGTCGTCGAAGGGAAACGACGCGTCGCGGTCGTGGCGGTCGGCGCGCGGGGCGAAGCGCTCGCGGGCCAGACGGCGGCCAAGGCCGATCAACTCGCGCTGCCGGAGGGAAGGCTGGAGGTGCATCGAAGGGCATCCATGTCTGCGGCGCGAACTCACGTGAAGCGCCGCCCCTGCTCTTGTATCATGAGCGGCGGGAAGGAGGCTCGCGACATGGGTTTGCCTCGGAAATACGCCGTCATCGCCCCAGCGACCGGTAAGCTCGACCGCCGCATCTTCAGCGATCAGGTGGTGTACGACGATGAGCTGGAAAGAATCTTCGGGCGCGCCTGGCTGATGATCGGCCATGAGAGCCTAGTGCCGGCGAATGATGATTTCTTCCACACTTACATGGGCGAAGACCCGGTCATTCTGACCCGCGACGGGCGGGGCCGGTTGCACGCGCTGTTGAACATGTGCCGTCACCGCG
>VAZR01000219.1 GCA_005888515.1 Alphaproteobacteria bacterium
CGGCCGACCCCGCGATAGGGGCCGAGCGGCGTCTTGTTGGTCGCGACCGTATAGGTGCGGGCGCGGTAGTTCGCGATCGTGTAAGGACCGGGCAGGGCGCGGCCCGCCATGTTGGCTTCCTGGTACGGCCCCTGCGGCCACAGCCCATAGGCGCCGGCATCGACGATGATCTCGGTGTCGACCCCGAGCACCTTGCCCTGCCGGTCGGCATAGGCGGTGACCTTGTAATGATGGTCGCGGGTATGGGCGCAGGTCAGCAGATGCTCGCTGCGGTCCTCGATCCAGCGCACCGGGTGATCGAGTTCGAGCGCCAGCGCCGCGAGGATGATCTCTTCCGGGTAAAGCCGCGCCTTCGGGCCGAACCCGCCGCCGACATCGGGCGCGACGACCCGGATGCGGCGCTGCTCGATATCGAGGATTTCGCCGAGCGCGACGCGGATCGTATGCGGCGTCTGCGTCGAGGCATAGACCACCACCTCGTCGAGCCGGTGGTCGCGATAGGCGAGCACGGCACGCCCCTCGAGTGGCGCGCCCGATTGCCGGTTCATGCGGTATTCGCGGGTGACCGTGATTTCGGCGGCGCGGGCTGCGGCTTCGATGTCGCCGCCCTCGATCGTGCGTTCGAGGTAGAGGTTGTCGCCCCAGCTCTCATGGATCAGATGGCGGCTGCCGCGCCACACCTGCGGCGCATCGACCGCCGCCTCCAGCACCTCGAAATCAATCTCGATGCTGTTGGCGAGGTCTTCCGCCTCGCCGCGGCTTGGTGCGATGCACACCGCAATTGCCTCGCCGACATAGCGCACCTTGTCGGTCGCGAGCGGCGGCCAGGGCGGCGACTTGGCGCCGGCCGCCTGGTTGAAGACGCGGATCGGCTTAATCCGCGGCAGATCGGCGGCGGTGAAGACGCGGCCCTTGGCTCCCGGCGGCACCGAGATCGAGCGAATACGAGCATGGGCGTGCGGACTGCGCAGAAACGCGACATCGCGAGTGCCCGGCAGGCGGATATCCGGCACGAACTCGCCGCGGCCGTCGAGATGCCGCGCATCCTCCCGCCGCAAGACCGAGGCGCCGATGCCGCGGTCCGTCGTGGTGTCAGCCGCCTTCATGCCGCTTTCCCCTGCGCGGCAACCGTCTGCGCCGCCTCGGCGATCGCGCTGACGATGTTGGTGTAGCCGGTACAGCGGCACAGATTGCCGGCGAGCCCGGCGCGGATCTCGGCCTCGGAGCCGGCGCGGCCGCGCTGGATCAGATCGCGCGCGCTGATCAGCATGCCGGGCGTGCAGAAGCCGCACTGCACCGCGTGCCGCCGGTGGAAGCTGTCGCGGAGCGCGGCGATGACCGGGTCGTCGCGCAAGCCTTCGAGCGAGTGGATCTGGCGGTCGTCGCAGGCCGCGGCCAGCATCAGGCAGGCGCGCGCCGGCATGCCGTCAACGAGGACGGTACAGGCGCCGCACACGCCATGCTCGCAGCCGAGATGCGTCGCGGTCAGATTGTGCCGTTCGCGCAGCAGATCGGCGAGCGACAGGCGCGGCGCGACATCCTCGGCGAAATCGGCATCGTTGAGGCGAAAGCGGATCGCGGTCATGCGGCGGCCTCCGTCGCCTGTGTCAGGGCGCGCAATGCGGCCGTGGCGTGAAGGCTGTGCCGGAACGCATCGAACTGCCGGTCGGCGGCGCGTGCCAGATCGGCGGCGACGGCTTCGCGCGCCGCTGCAGGCTCCGCTCTGCCGCGGCCACACAGCCGCGAGGTGGCCTCGAGGATCAGCGGCGGTCCATCGGTGGCGCCGAGCACGACCCGGGCATAACCGCGCGCCGGGTCGCGCACCGCGACCACCAGCGACAATGCGAACTCGCCCGATTTGCGCGCCAGCTTGACGTAACCCCAGCGCGCTTCGGGCGACAGCTTCGGGACCCAGATCGCGGTCAGGATCTCGCCGGCGGCAAGCCGCGTCTCGTAGATCCCGGTCACGAAATCCCGGCAGGCGACCGCCTTCTTGCCGTTCCACCCCTCGATGATGGCGGTGGCGTCGAGCGCGGCGAGAACGCATGGCCATTCCGCCGCCGGATCGGCCAATGCCAGGCTGCCGCCGATCGTCCCGCGATTGCGCACCGCGCGGTAGGCAAGCGTCTCGGCGACCTTCGGCATCAGCCCGTTCGACGGGTCCGGGCCGATGCGGTCCTCGATCATCGCATGCGTGACGCAGGCGCCGTAAAAGACCGTGCTGTCCTCTTCGGTCGCCGATCCGAGATCGGGCAGGCGCGCGATATCGACGAGCAATCCCGGCGAGGCGACCCGCAAATTCATCATCGCGACGAGCGACTGGCCGCCGGCGATGACCCGCGCATCGACATTGGGGCGCGCCAGCAATTCGAGCGCCTCCGACAGGCTGCGCGGCCTCGCGTAGTCGAATGCGGCGGGCTTCATGACGTCAGCATGACCCGGCGCACGCCGCAGGACAATACCGATCGATCCTGAGGAGGTTGCCTTGACAGCGCGCGATACCGCTCGCTACCGTTTTCGCCCCGCCATGCCGGTTTGCCGCTGAATGAGCGTGATCCTGTTGTTTCTGATTGTCGCAGCCTCTGTCGCCGCATTCATGCTGTTCGCACGCCGATTGCTGCTGGCATGGTATCTGCGCGAGCTCCGCGGTCTCGATGTCCCGCCGGCTCCGGACGACGCGATCATCACCTACCCGCTCGCGTAACAGGGCTGCGGTGTCGCTGCGGCAGTATCGCCTGCATCTGATCTACTGGCTGCTCGCGCCATTGAAGCTGGCGCGCCGGTGGCGCCGGCGCCGGTCGGGATGGATTGCCGCGGATGGCGAGCGCTGACATGCTGGCGATGGGGATCTCGTGTTATTACCACGACAGCGCCGTCGCGGTGCTCGATGAACACGACGTAAAATTCGCCATCCACGAAGAGCGGCTGAGCCGGGTTAAGCACGACGCTCGGTTTCCGGTCCTGGCGATTGGGCATGCGCTCGCATTCTGCGGGATCGGCATCAACGACGTTGACCGGATCGTGTTTTACGAGGACCCCGCGCTGAAACTGCGCCGGTTGTGGGATCAGGTGATCGACGGCTGGCCGCGGTCGCGCCGCATGTTCACAGAGGACATTCCGCGCTTCGTTCACCACAAGCTGCCGATTGACGCGCAAATCCGCGAGCATCTTGGCTTCCGCGGGGCGATCGAACACTCCGGGCATCACCGCTCGCACGCTGCCTCGGCATTTTTTACCTCGCCCTTCGAGCGCGCGATCGTTGTGACGCTCGACGGGGTCGGGGAATACGAGACCGCCACCGTTCATCTCGGCGAAGGCAACCGGCTGACGAAGCTGCGCTCGATCCATTTCCCGCATTCGCTCGGTCTGTTCTACTCCGTCTTCACCGATTACCTCGGCTTCGAAGTTAACGAAGGCGAATACAAGGTCATGGGCTTGGCGCCGTACGGCCGCCCGGGCCACATCGACAAACTGATCGGTCCGATCCTGCAGCTGCGGCAAGACGGCGCCTTCTCGATCAATCAGCGGTTTGTCGACTTCTGCTCGCACCAGCGGCATTATGCCCCAAGCCTGGTCGAGCACCTTGGCATCGCGCCGCGCGAGCCGGGCGGAGCCATTACCGAACAGCATCATGACCTTGCCGCTTCGGTGCAGCGGGCGCTGGAACTGGCACTCGCAAATCTGCTGCCGCCCTTGATCCGCGAGTATGGAACGCGCGATTTTTGCTTCGCCGGTGGTGTCGCGCTCAATTGCACGGCGAATTCGCGAATGGTCCGCGAACTCGGAATTCGGTCCTGGATCCAGCCGGCCGCCGGCGATGCCGGCGGCGCGATGGGCGGGGCGCTGCAATCGGTGATGCGGCAATACGAGGGCGCGTCCTGCCGGCGGCACAAGCTGTCGCCCTATCTCGGCTTGGCGTATTCCGAGCCGGTGATCAGAGCCTCATTGGAGCTGAGCCGGATCGGCTTTCGGCAATGCGCCGCGATTGCCGAGGAGATCGCGGATCGACTCGCGGCAGGCCAAGTGGTGGCGATCCTGCAGGGCCGCGACGAATGGGGCCCGCGGGCGCTTGGTGCACGCTCGATCCTGGCCGATCCGCGCCCCGCCGAGATGCGCGACCGGCTTAATGCGAAGATCAAATTTCGCGAGCAATTCCGCCCGTTCGCCCCGGTCGTCAAACAGCAGGCTTACGGCGAGTGGTTCGAGACGCTGGGCATGACGGAAAGCCCCTTCATGCTCTACACGCACAAAGCCCTGCGTCCCGAATTGACGGCGGCCGTCACCCATGTCGACGGCACCAGCCGGGTGCAGACTGTATCGGCCGAGCAAAACCCGTATCTCTACCGCATCCTCGACGCGTTTGAGCGCCGCACCGGGGTGCCGGTGCTGATCAATACCTCATTCAACCTGCGCGGGGAGCCGATCGTTTCGAGCCCGTCCGATGCGCTGCAAACGTTTTTTGCCTCGGGCATCGATACCCTCGCGATCGAGGATTTTCTGGTCGACAAAGAGCCGGCGTGATGAGCATTGATCCGGCCGCTCCGCTCAAAACCGTGCACCTGGTCCCGGAAGATTCGGCGATCAAGCGGCTCTGCTTCGACGAGGCGACCAGAACATTGCGGCCGAACCTTGTCCTGGTCGATCGCCAGGGAGCCGTTGTTTTTGAAATCAACGAGCTTGGACTGAAAGGCGACTCCCGCGACCAGACCCGGAAATTGGTGGTGGTGTGGGGCGACTCGGTGGTGTTCGGGGTTCGCCGGAGTTGGCCGTGCCTGCTCGATGCCCTCGCTTGCGGGTACCAGTTTCTGAACGGCGGCATCGAGGCCGATCCCTATGGCAACATTCTGCGCCGCGCCGCTGGATTCAATCGGTCGCATTCGGTTGCATTGAACCTGGTGATGCTCGGCTGGCATCCATGGCGGTTGCCCTCGACACTGGCGCCGCGGCAGGCCGGTCCAGGTTTGTTACAGCGCCTCCGTCTACGGCGCACGGCAAGAACCCTGCGCAGGAACGGCGCGAGCGATCCAGACCTGTGGCCGGTGCATCAGCAGCTTCGCGACGAGCTCAACGCTTTCCTGCAAACCGTGCCGAACACGGTGCTCGTCACGATGCCGACTGCGCTCAACCGCGGCATCCTCGACCGTGACCTGTCATCGTGGTTTCGGGGCGGCGACCGCGACGCGGTGTTCACCTTCGCCGGCGATCTCCCTTATTCGGTTGAAGTGCAGCGCCACATGTTCGAGCACATCACCGAGCGCAACGCGATCGTGCGCGAGGTGGCGCAGGCGACCGGTCATCCCCTCGTCGATCTTGCCACCGTGTTCGACACTGCGCGGCTCACCGATTTCCGCGAGGATTTTTTCGACGTGCTGCACCTGCGGCCGCGCGCCTATCCAAAGACAGCCGCCGCGATCCACGCCGGCATCAAGGATCTGTTGTAACGAGCTCTCCGCGCGTCAGTCGAGCAGCGCGAGGTCGATCGCA
>VAZR01000220.1 GCA_005888515.1 Alphaproteobacteria bacterium
TGATGGCGGACCGCTACCCGCAACGGCGCTGTGCCGCCAGGCGGAGCCGAAGAGCCGAACCATCGCTGACCGAAGATTCGCGGCAACATCTGATCCGAAATCGCCCACCCAAAAATCGTCCCGGCCAAAGCCGGGACCCCCGGCGGCCACCGCATGAGCAGTTGACTGGTGGGTTCCGGCGTCCGCCGGGACGACGGTTATGCCTTCAGAGGAAGGCGCGCATCGCCGCGGCGCATTCGCCGGCGGCGCTGGCCATAAAGCTGAGATCGCTGCCCGGCAATACGAGGCGCACGCCCATTTCGATATAGCGGCGCAGCAATTCGCGATCGGCGATGCCGCCGATGCCGGCGAACTTGCCCTCGGCCCCGCACGCATCGACGACCGCCTGATAGGCGGCGACGATGCGCTCGTCGCCGAACGCGCCGGGAATACCGAGCTCCATCGCCAGATCGTTGGTGCCGATCAGCAACGAGTCGATGCCCGGCACGGCGGCGATCGCGGCGGCATTCTCGATCGCCCGCGGCGTCTCCAGCATGACGACAACGAGGGTCGCGGCATTGATCGACGCGCAGGTCTCGGCCAGCCCAAGCTTTTCGTAACCGAAATGCGGCAGCCCGCCGGCCACCGAGCGATGGCCCAGCGGCGGATAGCGCAAGGCCTGCGCGATCTCCCGAGCCTCCTCTGCGGTATCGACATGCGGCATGACGATGCCGAGCCCGCCCCCGTCGAGAAAGCGCGTCGCCATCCACAATTGCCGGGCCGGCACTCGCGCGACCGGCGCGATGCCGGCGCCGAGCGCTGCGACCGCGATCTGCACCGCCGTGTCGAGATCCATCGAATTGTGCTCGAGGTCGAGAAACAGCCAGTCATACCCGGCGGCTTTCATGATCGGCGCGATATCGACGGTCCGCGCCTGACGCAGAATGACGCCGAGCGCCAGTTCGCCAGTGTCGAGCCGGTCGCGCGCCGCATTGCGCAGAGTTGCCGCCATCTCTCCCTCCATCTCGTGTCTAAACCACGATCCTAAGCGGCCCCGCGCGGCGCGTCACGAGACGCTAGGAGCGGCATTCGAGCACAGTTCATTGCGTCGTCACTTCATCCCCGGGCTTGTCCCGGGGATCCACGTCTTTCTTTCGTGGATGGCCGGGACAAGCCCGGCCGTGACGAGGAGGGAGACGCGAGGTGAGTTGTGGCATGATCCGGTCAGAGCAGAGGAGGCATGACATGCCCGAGCGGAACCGGCAGGTGTTGCTGAAGCGGCGGCCCGAGGGCATGCCGGTGCCCGGCGATTTCGATATTGTCGACGCGCCCCTGCCCGAGCCAGGTACGGGCGAAGTCTTGGTGCGCGGCATCTATCTGTCGCTCGACCCCTATATGCGCGGCCGCATCAGCGGGGTGCGCTCTTACGCCAGGCCGGTCGAGATCGGCGAGGTCATCGAGGGCCGCGTCGTCGGCCAGGTGGTGCGCTCGAACCATCCCGATTTCCGAGCCGGCGATTACGCCTTTGGCGGTTATGGCCGGCAGCTCTACAGCGCGGTTCCGGGCAACAGTCTGCTGAAGCTCGACCCGGCCGAGGCGCCGATCTCGACCGCGCTCGGCATCCTCGGCATGCCGGGCATGACCGCCTATATCGGGCTCGCCGATATCGGCCAGCCGAAATCCGGCGAGACCGTCGTCATATCGGCCGCCTCGGGCGCGGTCGGCGCGGTCGCCGGCCAGCTCGCCAAGCGCCAGGGCGCGCGGGTCGTCGGCATCGCCGGCGGGGCCGACAAATGCCGCTACGTCAAGGACGAGCTCGGTTTTGACGCGGCGCTCGACCACCAAGGTTCGGATCTCGGCGCCGCGCTTGATGCGGCCTGCCCGAACGGCATCGATGTCTATTTCGAGAATGTCGGCGGCGCGGTACAGGCGGCGGTGTTCCCGCGCCTCAACGATTTCGGCCGCATGATCATGTGCGGCATGATCGCCGAATACAACGACAAGACGCCGCGGCCCGGGCCGAACCTCGGCGCGGTCGTGAGGAAGCGCCTCAAGATCCAGGGGTTCATCGTCGGCGATCAGCGCCACCGGCATGGCGAGTTCCGCGCGATGGCGGCGCCTCTGGTCAAAAGCGGCCAGCTCAAATACCGCGAGGACATCGTCGAGGGGCTCGACAACGCGCCGGAAGCGTTCATCGGCCTCTTGCAGGGCAAGAACTTCGGTAAATTGCTGGTCCGCGTCGGCGACGACCCGACCCGGTAGGAGATCAGGATGGATTTCGAACCTTCGGACAAGGTCAAGCGGCTCTCCGCGCAAGTGCGCGAGTTCATGGAGCGTGAAGTCTATCCGGCCGAGCCGGTATTCGAGCGCCAGCTCAACGAGGCGCCTTCGCGTTGGCAGATCCCGCCGATCATGGAGGAGCTGAAGGCGAAGGCGCGCGCCGCGGGGCTGTGCAACCTGTTTCTGCCGGAATCGGAGTACGGCGCCGGCCTCACCAATCTCGAATACGCGCCCTTGTGCGAGATCATGGGGCGCTCGCCGATCGCGCCGGAAGTCTTCAACTGCTCGGCGCCCGATACCGGCAATATGGAAACGCTGGTGCGCTACGCGACAAAGGAACAGCAGGAGCGCTGGCTGAAGCCCTTGCTCGCCGGCGAGATCCGCTCGTCTTTCGCAATGACCGAGCCGGCGGTCGCCTCCTCCGACGCCACCAACATCGAGGCCTCGATCCGCCGCGAGGGCAATTCGAGCTATGTGATCAATGCGCGCAAATGGTGGACCTCGGGTGCGATGGACCCGCGCTGCAAGATCTTCATCCTGATGGGCAAGACCGACCCCGAGGCGCCGCGCCATCAGCAGCAATCGATGATCCTGGTGCCGCGCGACACCCCGGGCGTGCGCGTCGTGCGGGCACTCACCGTGTTCGGCTATGACGACGCGCCGCACGGCCACGCCGAGGTCGAGTTCAAGGATGTGCGGGTGCCGATCGACAACATCCTGTTGGGCGAGGGAAGGGGGTTCGAGATCGCGCAAGGCCGGCTCGGCCCCGGCCGCATCCATCACTGCATGCGCATGATCGGTCTTGCCGAGCGGTCGCTCGAAGCGATGTGCGCGCGGGTCAAGAGCCGGGTCGCATTCGGCCGGCCCTTGGCCGATCAGGGCGTCATTCGCGAATGGATCGCCGACTCGCGCATGGAGATCGAGCAGGCGCGGCTGCTGACCTTGAAGGCCGCCCACATGATGGACACCGTCGGCAACAAGATGGCGCAGGCCGAAATCGCGATGATCAAGGTCGTCGCGCCGAAGATGCTGCTCGCCGTCATCGACCGCGCGATCCAGGCGCATGGCGGCGGCGGCGTGTCGCAGGATTTCGGCCTCGCCTATGCCTGGGCCCGCTCGCGCGTCATGCGCATCGTCGATGGCCCGGACGAGGTGCATCGGCGCGCGATCGCTCGGGTGGAGTTGCGCAAGTGAGCTGGATCAGCGGTGCGTCCTTCGACTGCTCGCTTCGCGAGCGCTCAGGATGAGGGACTTTTGTTCATGCCATCGCACATCTTCCTCATCCTGAGGAGCGGGCGCAGCCCGCGTCTCGAAGGACGCTGAACGCCAATGCAACCGGGAGATGCGGTAAACCTCGAAGCGGCCGAGCTGATTAACGAGCGGCCGGACGAGCGCCTCGATACGACGCGGCTCGAACCGTATTTGCGGGAGCGTTTGGAAGGGGTCGTTGGGCCGCTGAGCGTCAGGCAATTCGGCGGCGGGAAAGCCAACCTCACTTATCTGATCCAGTTTGGCGACCGCGAGTTCGTCTTGCGCCGGCCGCCTTTGGGACCGATCCCGCCGGGGGCGCACGACATGCGGCGTGAGCACCGCGTCTTGTCGGTGTTGTACCGGCGCTATCTGCTCGCGCCGAAGAGCCTGTTGTTGTGCGAGGATGAAGGCATCATCGGCGCGGTCTTTATCGTCGAGGAGCGGCGGCACGGTTTTGTGATCCGGGACGACATCCCGCCGGAATTCGCCGGCCGCCCGGAGCTCAACCGGCGTATCGGCTTTGCGCTGGTCGACGCGCTCGCCGATCTGCATCTCGTGCCGCCCGCGGAAGTCGGACTCGACGATCTCGGCCGCCCCGACGGCTATCTCGAACGCCAGCTCTCGGGTTGGGTCCGGCGCTGGCAAGCGGCGCAAGGCGGCGAACAGGCGGATCGCGCCGCCGCCGAGATGCAGCCGGTGCTCGATTGGCTCGGGCGCGAGCTGCCGCCCTCAGGCGCCGCGGCCCTGCTGCACAATGATTACCGGCTCGACAATTGCCTGCTGGACGCCACCGATCCCGGGCATATCGCGGCGGTGCTCGATTGGGACATGTGCACCCAGGGCGATCCGCTCGCCGATCTCGGCTATCTGCTGAACTACTGGGTCGAGCCGGGAGACGACCCGGTATGGCGCGAGATCGCCGCGATGCCGACCTGGCGCGACGGTTTCCCGAGCCGGGCCGAGGCGATCCAGCGCTACGCCGCGCGCACCGGCTTCAATCTCGCCGCGATCGGCTGGCATCAGGTGTTCGCCGCCTTCAAGCTCGCCGTCATCATCCAGCAGATCTATATCCGCTTTGTGCGCGGCCAGACGCAGGACCAGCGCTTCCGCTACTATTACCGCCGCGTCCTCGGCCTCGCCGCGAAGGCGCGCATCCTCTCGGGAGTTTGAATGCCCCCTCACCCTGTCCCTCTCCCCGCGTGCGGGGAGAGGGAACGCAACGGAGAGAGCGAGATAATCCTGCCGAAAATAATTTGGTAAAGCTGATGCAATCTCTCCCTCTCCCCGGCTGCGGGGAGAGGGTCGGGTGAGGGGGAAGCAGATACGGAACGGTTGCTGGCTAGGCGGACAGCCGTCCGAGGGCAAACTGAAGGAAGCAACATGACCGAAATTCAGGCGCTGGTGCACGACGTGTTCGGCACGGTTGTCGATTGGCGATCGGCGGTGACCGCCGACGGCGAAGAGCTAGGCCGGCGCAAAGGCATCACCGGCGTCGATTGGCAGCAATTCGCCGATGAGTGGCGCGGTGCCTACGCGCCATCGATGAACCGGGTGCGCACCGGCGAATTGCCGTGGACCAATCTCGACGCCTTGCACCGCATGGCGCTCGACCAATTGCTGGAAAAATTCGGCATCGCCGGGCTCAGCGAAGACGACAAAATCTGGTTCAACCTGACCTGGCACCGTCTGAAACCATGGCCCGATTCGGTGCCGGGTCTGACTCGCATCAAACAGAAATACATCATCGCGACCCTGTCGAACGGCACGGTGCGATTGCTGACCGACATGGCGAAGCATTGCGGCCTGCCCTGGGATACGGTG
>VAZR01000221.1 GCA_005888515.1 Alphaproteobacteria bacterium
GGTAGCCGCGCGCTCTGCTCCCTCCCCGCAAGCGGGAGGAGGGTCGGAGTGCGGGCTGGCTGACCAGATACAAGGAGAGATGCTGTGCCGGAGGGAATGACCGCGATGGGCCGACACCGCGAGGGCTGGCTCGGCGCCGAGCTGGATCGGGAGGCGCTGTACTGGGATTTCACGCCGGCACATCTCGCCGCGATCGATGAGCTGATGGCGAAGATCGAGGCGGCGGGGATCCCGTTTCAGGAGATCCGGCGGCATCATTTTTCGCATCCCGCGCTCGACGGCGACCTCGCCGCGCTGTTGGCGCACATCAAGAGCGGCCCCGGTCTTGTCATCATGCGCGGTTTTCCGGTCGACAAATACGATGCCGAGCGGATGCAGGCGGTCTATTGGGGGATCGGGACGCATTTCGGGCGGGGCTGCTCCCAGAGCGCCGATGGCGACTATCTCGGCTATGTCACCAATGTCGAGAAGGCCTCGCGCGGCTACACAACGAGCCGCGAGTTGAACCTGCACACCGATTCCGCCGAGATCGTCGGTCTGCTCTGCGTGCGTGACGCAAAGGAAGGCGGGCTCAGCATCTACGCCAGCTCCCTAAAGGTGCACGAGATCATCGCGCGCGAGCACCCGGAGTATCTGCCGGTGCTGGAGCGCGGCTTTCGTTGCGACCGCCGCGGCGAGGAAGCGCCCGGGGACGAGCCGGTCACGCCGTACCGGGTGCCGGTGTTCTCGACCCAGGACGGGCTGCTGAGCTGCCGCTATGTGCGGGGCGTCATCGACAAGGGCGCCGAGACCGCCGGCGAGCCGCTCACCGCTTTCGAAAAAGAAGCGCTCGCCTGCTTCGAGGACGTGGCGCAGCGCGATGATGTCCGCTTCGAGGTGATGCTGCGACCGGGCGAGGCCTCGGTCATCAACAATTACGAGATCCTGCACGCCCGCACCGGCTTCGTCGATTGGGAGGAGCCCGCGAAAAAGCGGCTCTTGTATCGGCTCTGGCTCGAGGGCGAGCCGCCGCGGCCGATGCGCCGCGAGGTGCATCTCTACCAGAACCGCTCCGGCCGTATGGGGGTCGACCCGCAACCCGGCCGCGGCCCACGCTAGCCTTCGCCGAGCGGAGCAACCACTGTTCTACCGGTGATTGACAGCAGCGGAATTCGGCCTCTACGATCAATTGTCGATGCGAGGTGCGGAAGCCGGTGAAAGCCCGGCGCGGTCGCGCCACTGTAATCGGCTCCGCGCGAGCGGAACCGAGAGCCAGACCCCCCTCGCAGGCAAGCCTCTAACGGGACGCGCAATCCCAGGAGATGCGAATGATCGGCGCTTCCCTACCCCACCCGACAGCCTGGCGCATTCCGGTCCCGCTCGGCTGACCGCCGCGGCGAAGAGGACCGGCCCGGAGGAGCCTACTCCGCAGGCCGAAACCAAATCCCCGGCCAAATCCGATGCTCACAAGGGTGAAAAGGCAAGCGACACGGCGAAGGCCAAACAGAGCGAAACGCCCGGGGAAAAAGCGGCAGACGACACCCCGGGCAAGGACGAGGATCGGTGCGACCCCAAGAAACACCTGATCGATTTCGAGCTGCGACTCCGGCTTTGCCAATCGGGTCTCGAATTACAGATTACCGAAACCAGCGAGATCTTCGGCAATCTGACCGGCGGCCTGCGGCAGAGCGCGCTGTACGCGGGCCTGACCGATCTCAACCTGCGCATCGATCTGCGGCGCAGCCTGCATTGGCGCAGCGAAATCTATGCGCGCGCCTATCAGATCCATGGGCGCGGGCTGACTGCCAACAACATCGGCAATCTGGACACGATCAGCAATATCGAGGCGGCCCGTACCACGCGTCTCAACGAGCTGTGGTACGAGCAGCATTTCGACTATTGGCGGCTGCGAGTAGGCGAGCAGACGATCGGCAATGAATTTCTCAACCCCGAATCGGCGCGCCTGTTCATCAATGGCGCGTTCGGCTGGCCGACGCTACCGTCGGTCGACCTGCCATCCGGCGGGCCGGGATTCCCGCTCGGCACGCCGGCGGTCCGCGTCCGGGTTGACCCGCAGGACGGACTCACGCTGTTTCTCGGCCTGTTCAACGGTGACCCGACCGGCGCCGGGGTCGGCGGCTCGCAATTGCGCGACGCCTCGGGCACCGCCTTTCGCACCAATGACGGCGCCTTCGTGATCGGTCAGGTGAGATACAATCCGGGCGATTCGGACAAGAACGGCGCCTACGGCTTTGGCGGCTGGTGGAATTCCGAGCGCTTCAGGGATCTGCACCTCGACACCGGAGGGGTGTCGCTGGCGAGCCTCTTCAGCAACGGCCAGCCGCGCCAGCACAACAATGATTTCAGCCTCTTCGCCTTTGTTCACCAGCCATTGCCGCTCGGCGATGCCGATCCCGCTTGGGCGATGTTCGCCCGCGCGATGGGCGCGCCCGGCGACCGCAATCTGATCAGCCTCTATCTCGATGGCGGGCTGACTTACAAAGGACCGTTCGGCCGCGCCGAGGATGAGCTCGGAGTCGCCATCGCCTATTCGCGGATCGGCAATGCGGCGCGCGCGTTCGACGCCGATATCGTGCGCTTCACCGGCCAGTTTCATCCGATCCGGTCGGGTGAAGCGGTCATCGAACTGAGCTACCGGGTTCAGCTCACCGGGTGGTGGCAGCTGCAGCCGGATTTTCAATACGTCTTCAATCCCGCCGGCGGCGTCGCGAACCCGAACGCGCCGGGGCGGCGGGTGGGCGATGCCGCGATCTTCGGGCTGCGCACTGCTATTACATTTTAGGCCCTAAGCTTGCCTCTGCGCCGTCCTGCCAATAATTGTCCGTCATGGAGGTGGAAGTCATAAAGGCGAGCGCGGAGGCGATCACGCGCGCCGCGCAGCTACTGCGCGATGGCGAACTCGTCGCGTTTCCGACCGAGACCGTGTACGGGCTCGGCGGCGATGCGACGAGCGAGACGGCAGTGGCGCGGATCTTCGCCGCGAAGGGCCGGCCGCGCTTCAATCCGCTGATCGTGCACGCGCCAGGTCTAGCCGAGGCAGAACCGCTCGCGCAGTTCGATGAGCGGGCGCGGAGAGCCGCGCATCGCTTTTGGCCCGGTCCGTTGACCTTGGTATTGCCACGACAGACGGACAGCGGGTTGTCGTTGCTGGCCAGCGCCGGGCTCGACACGATCGCATTGCGCGCCCCGGCTCACCCGGTCGCGCAACAATTATTACGCGCGGCTGGCATACCGGTCGCTGCGCCGTCGGCCAACCGGTCCGGCCGGATCAGCCCGACGATGGCGGCGCATGTTGCGGCCGAATTCGGCTCTGGCGTCGCGCTGATCCTCAATGGCGGGACCTGCCCGGTCGGGCTCGAATCGACGATCCTCGATCTGACCGGCTGCGTCCCGGTGTTGCTGCGGCCCGGTGGGATCAGCCTTGAAGAGCTGATGGCTGTCTTTGGCGACATCGCAATGCCAACGCCCGGCGAGAAAACCCCGCGGGCGCCGGGAAGCTTGCCGAGCCATTACGCGCCGAACCTGCCGGTGCGCCTTGACGCGAAGGCGGCGCGGCCCGGTGAGGCCCTGCTCGCCTTCGGCCCGGACGCGCCGCCGGGCTTCGCCGAAGTGGCATGGCTGTCGCGCACCGGCGATCTGACCGAGGCGGCGGCCAATCTGTTCGCGGCGCTGCGCCAGCTCGATCGTCCGGAGTTCTCCGCGATCGCCGTCATGCCGATCCCGGAGCGCGGCCTCGGACGCGCCATCAACGACCGGCTGCGCCGCGCCGCCGCTCCCCGGCCCAGCTGAGCCGCTTTTAGATCTCTATTCGAGCAAGTTCGATCGGTAGGGCGGATAAGCGCAGCGCAATTCGCCGATGCCGGATTCGATTTTCGGCGGGTTACGCTTCGTTCACCCGCCCTACGATGTCGACTCGATCCGATCGAGTTGCACTCTTACCCGTCGGCGAGTTTTGTGGCGCAGCCGAGAAAGGCCGGCAGCGGGTGAGTCACGACATAGGTCGGGATCGCCGCGAGATAGGGGCCGAGCCGGCCCTTGGCCTCGAACCGGGCGCGGAACCCGCTCTCGGCAAAATACGCGCCGAGCCGCGGCACGATCCCGCCGGCGATGTAGACGCCGCCCTGTGCGCCCAAGCTCAGCGCCAGATCGCCGGCCACCGTGCCGAGCATCGCGCAGAACATCTCGGTCGCCTCATGGCACGGCGCGTCCTGCGCCATCACCGCCGGATCGGTGATCTGCGCGGCGGTGTAGGAGGCGGCCGGCGCGCCGTCGAGCGCGGCAAGGGCATTGTAGAGGTGCACGAGACCCGGGCCTGACAAACAGCGCTCGGCCGAGACATGATCGAAGTGGCGGCGCATCCATCCCAAGACGCCATTCTCGCGCTCGGTGACCGCCGCCATCGTCACATGGCCGCCCTCGCCGGTCAGCGGCAGCCAGCGCGATCCCGCCGGAACAAGGCCCGAGGCGCCCAGCCCCGAGCCGGGCCCGAGCACCGCGATCGGCCGTCCGGCGGCCGGCGCCCCGTTACCGATCTGGGTACGGTCGGCGGGGCTCAGGCGCGGCAGTGCGAGTGCGACGGCGGTGAAATCATTGATGAATTCGAGCCGCTCGAAGCCGAGCTCGGCGCGCAACGCCGCGACCGAAAAGCTCCAGGGGTGGTTGGTCATGCGGATTTCGTCGCCGGTCGCCGGAGCGGCGATCGCGAGACAACCGATGCGCGGCGTCGTCGATGACCCGGATTGCGACAGATACGCTCTGATGGCCTCGCCGATCGCAGCGAAGTCGGAATCGGCGAAGGTGCGCGAGTGCAGAATTGCGCCGTCCGGCGACACCAGCCCGAAGCGGGCATTCGTCGCACCGATATCGCCGACCAGCCAAACCGTGTTCGGGCTTGCCATCACCGCCCGGACCCGGCGGCCGTCAGCGCCTCGAGAAAGCGCTCGCGCCAGGCATTGATGTCGTTGCGCCGCAGCGTCGCCATCATCGCCGCCCAGCGCTCGCGCCGCTCCTCGATCGGCATTTGCAGACCCTGCCAGATCGCCTCGGCCATGGCTTCGAGATCATAGGGGTTGACGATGATCGCTTCACCGAGCTCGCGCACCGCGCCGGCGAAGCACGACAGCACCAGCATGCCGGGGTCTTCCGGCTTCTGCGCCGCGACATATTCCTTGGCGACCAGGTTCATGCCGTCGCGGAACGGCGTCACCAGCCCGATCCGCGCTGCGCGGTAGAAGCCGGACAGGATTCGGTGGTTAAAGCTCTTGTTCAGATAGCGCAGCGGCGTCCAGTCGAACTCTGCGTAGCGGCCGTTGATGTTACCGGCTGCCGCTTCGAGATTGCGGCGAATCTCGCGGTACTCCGGCACATCCGAGCGCGATGCCGTCGCGATCTGCATCAGCACGGTATGGCCGCGCGTCTGCGGGTAATGTTCGAGCAGGTGCGAATAGGCGGCAAAGCGTGCCGGCAACCCCTTCGAGTAGTCGATCCGATCGACCCCGATGATCAGCGAACGATCGCGGATGCTGGCCGTCAGCCGCCGCATCTGCCGCGATTCTTCGGCTTCCTCTGCCTGCCGTGCGACAGTGGCGACGTCGATGCCAATCGGGAATACGCCGGCGCGCACGGTTCGGCCGAAGGCGCGCAATCTGCCGCCGCCGAGATCCTCACCGCCGCCCTGGCGCAGCAGGTAATCGCGAAAGCTCTCCAGATCCGCGGCGGTCTGGAAGCCGACGAGATCATAAGCGCACAACGACGCCGCCAGCTCGCGATGGTTGGGCAGGATGCGCAGCAATTCGGCCGCCGGAAACGGGGTGTGCAGAAAGAACCCGATCGGCTGCCGGCAATCGAGCTGACGCAACGCTTCGCCGAGCGGTATCAGGTGATAATCATGCACCCAGACGAGATCGTCGGGCTGCAGCATCGGCGCCAGGGCGCGGGCGAAGCCGCGGTTGACCCGCAGATAGCCGGCGAGGTCGCGCCGCGAAAATCCGATCAGCGACGGCCGGTAATGAAACAGCGGCCACAGCACGCGGTTGGCGAAACCGATGTAGTATTCGTCGTAATCGCGCCGCGACAGGTCGAGGAGCGCGGCTGTGATATTGCCGTCCGTCGTCAGCTTCGGCGCTGCGCTCGGCCGCTCGCTGATCGAGCCGCTATAACCGAACCAGATCCCGCCGGTGCGCTCCAGCGCGGCCCGAACGGCGATCGCCAGCCCGCCCTGACCCGTTTGGTTGCGCCCGATCGGTCCGACCCGGTTGGAAACGATGACTAGGCGACGCGGAGCGGGTTTGGCAGAGACGCGGCCCGCTGCGACGGCGGACCCGTGCGGGTCCAATTCGCCAACCGTCGAGCCGGCCTCGTCTATCGACATTCTCCGCCCTCGCTGGCCACCCCTGGTTGAAACAGTGCCGCGCCGGGGGTGTTCCGCGCTATCTGTCCGGCTCGGCCCGGGTTCCGCTGAGCCAATCGAGCGCCGCGCTGACCGTAGGAAGCTCGTAGCGGGCCGCGCTGCCGCCCGGCGGCGGGCCAACCCGGACCGAGATGCCGCCGCGGCGATTGATTTCCGCGAAACCGTCTTCATCGGTCGTATCGTCGCCGAGAAATACCGGGACGCGATGCTGGAACGGCGCCTCGGCCATGAAGCTCGCGATGACCGTATCCTTCCCGTGGTGCCGGGGCTGAAACTCGACGACCATTTTACCCGCGATCGGGCGCAGCGCATCGGCGCTCTCGCGCAGCAGCCGCATCGCCGCGTCGCGGATCGCCGTGCCGGCTTCGGGAGCGGCGCGATAATGCAATGCCAGCGTCCGCCCCTTATCTTCGAGCCAAACGCCCGGCTGTCGTGCTGCCAGAGCGGCCAATTCCGGGCGCAGCCGGTCGAGCGCCGCCGCAGCGGCGCGATCGGCCTTTCCAAGGCTGAAACAGCCGATCGAGATCGGCGATCGGCCGGCCGCTGATCAGCGCCAACGCGCCGCCGCGCTCGTCCGCCAGTCGCCGCAGCAGGTCCGGCAGCTGCGGCGGGACTTCGACTAGCTCCGGATGCGGCGCGATCTCGAGCAACGTCCCATCGACATCGATGAACACGGCCATGTCCCGGTCGAGATCGGGGGGATGGGTCACGTTAGGCACGCCGGCCCGAATCGGCGCTTGTGCAGTGCACACGTTCTGCCGCACCTGCCGGTTGGAGATATGAGGAATTCCGAAGCCTGCCAACGATTTTGTTCAGGGGGGTTGACTCAAGCAGGCCATTCCCTAAATTGTGCGATGCGGTATGGATCATTCTTTCGATTGGTTCTGCCGTACGTCTTCTAGGCGTTTCCTCCCTAAACTCGGGCCGTGCTGACGCGCGGCCCTTCTTTTTTGCGCACTCGAGTCTCCGGGCGAACCCCAGCATAGCCGCGGTCTTCCGGCAAAATCGCCTCGGCCGAGATGTCCGGCAGTACCGCGATCTCGCGGTAGATCGGCGCAAAATCGGGGCGCGTCGCAGCGAACAGTTGCGCGAAATCGTCAATAACGAAGTAGGTCTCCTGATAGCGGTCGATGTGGTACTGCGTCCGCATCACACGTCGCAGATCGAAGCGCAGCCGGTGCGGGTGCGGATCCTCCAGGCAATACACCGATTCACCGGCCGAGGAGAGAATGCCCGAGCCGTAGATCCGCAGCCCCTCCGGGGTCGCGATCAGCCCGAATTCGACGGTGTACCAATAAAGCCGGGCAAGATGTTCCAGGTGGCCGAGCCGCAGCGCCTTTAGCCCGCCCTCGCCATAAGCTTGCATGTAATCGGCGAAGACAGGGTTCATCAGCATCGGCACATGGCCGCAGATGTCGTGAAAGACGTCGGGTTCCTGCAGGTAATCGAGCTGATCACGGCGGCGGATGAAGCAGGTCGACGGAAAACGGCGGGCCGCGAGAAACGCGAAAAACACATCGTCGGGCACCAAGCCGGCCACCGGGGCGATGCGCCAGCCGGTGGCGCGGTCGAGAATGTCGCTGAGCCGGCGGAAATCCGGGATGCCGCCGGCGGCCACCCCAAGGCCCTGCAGCCCATCGAGATATTCGCGACAGGCGCGGCCGACCAGCAGCCGCTGCTGGCGTTCGAACAACAGCCGCCAGATCGCGTGCTCTTCCTCGGTATAATCCTGCCAATTCTGCTCGATCGAAAAATCCGAATTAAGATTGCGCCGGGCCTCGGCCATCGACCTGCTCCGAATTCGCGCCCTCCCACGCGTGGTTGCATCAGCTCGGTCATATCGGCGGCGAGCCGCGCGAAACCCGGTTTGCGCCGGTAATTCCGTTCATCCATGTAGAGCCCGCGGTTGATCTCGATCTGCAGGGCATGACGCCGCCGCTCGGGACAGCCGTAATGCCCGGTCGTAAAGCCGCCGGAATAGGGCGCGTTGAGCGCAACGGCGAACTGCCGCTCGGCCAGAAAGCACCGCGCCGCCTCGATGATCTGCGGCGCGCAGGCGGTGCCGTGGCAATCACCGAGCACGATATCGGCGGCGTCCTGGCCGCCGGTCGCGCTGGCCGCCGACGGCATCGAATGGCAATCGATCAAGAGACAGCCGCCGAAGGCTTCGTCGGTTTCGTCAACAAGGCCCCGCAAGGTCTGGTGATACGGGTAATAAAGCTCGTCGACGCGCTGCTTCGCCTCGGAAAAATACAGCTTGCGCGCGTAAATCTCCTCGCCGCTCGCGACGACGCGGGCGATCGTGCCAAGCCCCATGCGCACCCGCGGCGAGCGCGCGTTGACGAAGCTCGGCAGCGCATCCGAGAACATCGCCGGGTCGAGTTCCCACGCCTCGCGGTTGACATCGAGGTAGGCGCGCGGGAAGCGCGCTGCGAGCAAGGGCGCGCCGAGCTCCGGCGCGGCGCCGAACAGCGCATCGACAAAACTGTCTTCGGAGCGGCGCAGGGTCAGCGGATCGAGGCGCGAGGCGGCCAGAAGATCGCTCGGATACTCGGCGCCGCTATGCGGCGAGGCGAGGACGAGAGGCACCGCGCGCGCCGCCGGGTGCCGGATGTCGAGGGCATCCTCCACCGTCAATCGTCGCGGGCACGAACCGTCCATGCCGCAAGCTTAGTGCGCCGCCGCCAGGCTGTCATCAGCGGTCGGGGTGTCGGGACAACCCGGCGGTTAGCTTTCGCCGGGGCTGCCGCCGTGTTACTCCTTGGCCCGGGAGCAAATGCTTGGCACCGCGAAGTCCCGGAGCAATGGCGCGGATCCTTCTCGCCGAAGACGACGATCAGCTGCGCGCGTTTCTCAGCCGCGGGTTGCGGCGCGCCGGCCATGTCGTCGACGCCGTTGCCGATGGCGAAGCCGCTCTCGTGCAGGCCCACGATACCAACTTCGACCTGCTACTCGCCGACGTGGTGATGCCGGGGATCGACGGCATCGAGCTGGCGCGGCGCGTGTCGGCGCGCCAGCCCGGGATCCGGGTCATGTTCATCACCGGGTTTGCCGCGGTCGCGGTGGAGGGCGAGGGTTTCACGCCGAAACGGCCGCGGGTCTTGGCGAAGCCGTTTCATTTGCGCCATCTGATCGCCGAAATCGACGCGCTGTTGTCGCAGTAGACCGCCGGACGGCGGACGGACGGCGATCGTTGAAGCAGCATTTGGAGATTCAGTGGACATGGTCTTGAAGCGGCTCGCGATCGCCGGTTGCCTGCTGATCTCGGCCAGCGCAGCGGCGCAAACCGGCCCGGTCGATATCAAGGATGCCTGGGCTCGCGCGACGCCCGGGAAAGCGGAAAACGGCGCGGCCTATCTGACGATCGTGTCGCCAACCCCGGACCGGCTCGTTGCGGTGTCGAGCCCGGCGGCGAAAAAGGCGGGCTTGCACACGATGACGATGGATGGGGGGGTCATGAAGATGCGTCCGGCCGACGGGGTCGATGTGCCGGCCAACCAGCCGGTCACGCTGAAGCCGGGCGGGACGCATATCATGCTGCAAGGGCTCAAGGAGCCATTGCAGGCCGGCAAATCCTTCCCGCTGATTCTGACCTTCGAAAAGGCCGGCCAGCGCGAGGTCGAGGTTGCGGTCGAAAAACCCGGCGCGATGGGGCCGGAAGGGCATGCCGGCATGCAGATGCAGATGCCGGGGCATCGCTGAGGAAAAGAGGCATGGCCCGTCCTCCAGCCGATCCCCGCAACCCGCCGCGTTTTGCCCTGATCGCGATCGTCTTTGCGGCGCTGCTCGTTGTTGCCGCCGGGGTGCTGCTCGGACTGGCCATTCGCGAGACGCCAAAGGGAGCCGCGGGGACCGCGCTCGCCAATATGATCGGCGGCCCGTTCCATCTGATCGATCAGAACGGCAAACCGGTCAGCGATGCCGATCTCAAAGGCAAATGGCAGCTCGTTTTCTTCGGCTACACCCATTGCCCGGACGCCTGCCCGACCGCGCTGAACGAGATGGCGCTGGCGCTCGACCAGCTCGGCGAGAAACGCGGCGAGATCCAGGTCGTGTTCATCACGGTCGATCCCGATCGCGACACGCCGGACGTGATGAAATCCTATGTGCAAAGTTTCGACGCCCCGATCATCGCACTGACCGGGTCGCCCGATGCCGTGGCCCAGGCCGCCAAGGCCTATCGCGTCTATTACGCCAAGCATCCGCGTGCCGATGGCGATTACGACATGGACCACAGCGCGGTCATCTATGTGATGAACCCCGAGGGCCGTTTCACCGCCACCTTCACCCCGGACAGCACCGCCGATGCGATCGCCCAGCGACTACAGAAGCTTATCTCGTGAGATCGGCCCGGCCGCGGGGATTGGTTTAGCGGCACCGCAATAACATATAGGCGTCAGGCGCGGGCTGAGCGGACAGCGCGCCAACTCGCAGCTTCTACAAGGAAAAATGGCCAGTCTCACCGACGAGATCGCGCGCCGGCGCACCTTTGCGATCATCTCGCACCCGGATGCCGGCAAGACCACGCT
>VAZR01000222.1:0-330 GCA_005888515.1 Alphaproteobacteria bacterium
CGGGGACGACATCCAGAAGGCGAAAGCAGACCTTGAGACTCGCCGTGCTTCGCTGAAAACGGAGTACGAGGAAAAGGTCAAGCAGGTCGATGCCGAGCTGGCCGACATCGAGGCGGTCGAGCGCGTCGCCGTCAATTTCGTATCGACCCGCAAGGGCGAGATGCCAGCGGCGTCGGTCGAAGCCGAGGCGGCAAAGACCGCCGACAAGGAGCCCTCGCCCGCCGACGGCGTGACTGAGATAAAGGCCGAGAAGCCGGACGAGAACAGCTCCGATAAGGAAGACAAGCCGGCCTCCGATGCGGCTCCGGTCGAGCAGAAGGGATCGCGCTG
>VAZR01000222.1:340-5910 GCA_005888515.1 Alphaproteobacteria bacterium
CCTCCAGCTCGGCCCACGCAATCTGCGGATGCACCCGCCCGCCGAGGCCGCAATCGGTCGAGGCGATGACCCGCTCTCGCCCGGCCAAGTTCGCGAAGCGCAGAATGCGGTCGGCGACAAGCTCGGGGTGTTCCACGACATTAGTTGCGTGGCTGACCACCCCGGGCAGGATCAGCTTGTCATCGGGTAATTTCACCTCTTCCCAGACCCTCCATTCGTGTTCGTGGCGCACGTTGCCGGCCTCGAACGAATAGGCGCCGGCGTTCACCGCGAGCATCACATCGACGATGTCCCTCAGCGGGATGTCCGTGGTATGCGGCCCGTGCCAACTGCCCCAGCACAAATGAAAGCGGATGCGCTCCGGCGGCAGCCCGCGTAACGCGTGGTTCAGCGCCTCAATCCGCACCATCGTGAATTTCTTGTAGGCGTCGAGGCTAGGCTCGGGCGTGATCATGTCCCAACCGGTCGCGGTCGCCGGATCGTCGAGCTGCAGGATCAGCCCGGCCTCGACGATCGCCTTGTACTCCTCGCGCATGACTTCGGCGCAGGCAAAGAGGAACTCCTCGTCGGTTTTATAATAGCTGTTGCCGATGCGGTAGGCGCTGCCGGGGGCGACGGCGGTCATGAAGCCTTCCTCGATCCCCGCGGCCCGCAATGCCATCTGCAGATTGGCAATGTCGGCCTGCAGCGCTGCGTACCCGGTATAGGTCAGCGGTCCAACGCAGACTGGCCCGGTCGAGGGTCGCGGGCCCATCGACACGCCCGACTCGGGATCGGTATAGGCCGCGGCAAAGCGTTGCCGGTCGCGACGGTCGTCCTGACTGGTCAGCACGATCTCGCCGGGACGCGAGCGCTGCGGTGTTCGGCCGTACGGCCCCGGCGCGCCGAACTCGATGCCGCCCCAGCGCTGAAACGCGTAGTTCCACCACGCGCCGTAATGGACGCGGTAGGTCGCCGATTTACCAAACTCGCCATCGTTCGGTACATCGATCCCAAGCTCGCGCTGATGCCGCACGACATCGGTCACCGCCGTCTGCAGCGTCTGCTGAAAAGCTGCTTCATCCGTCATCTCGCCGGCATCGCGTGCGCGGTTCGCCTCGATCAGCGCGTCGGGCCGCGGCAGGCTCCCGACATGGCTGGTCAGGATGTGCTCGGAGCTGCGTCTCATCTCGCCCTCCTCAACCCCACAGCTGCCGGCTGGCCAGCGCCGCGCCTTGCGCCAGCGCCTCGAGCTTGGCCCAGGCGATTTGCGGATGAATACGGCCGCCAAGGCCGCAATCGGTCGAGGCGATGACCCGCTCCCGCCCGACCAGCTTGGTAAAGCGCAGGATGCGCTCGGCTACCAATTCCGGATGTTCGACGACGTTGGTCGCGTGGCTGACGACCCCCGGCAGGATCAGCTTGTCATCGGGCAATTTGATCTCCTGCCACACTTTCCACTCGTGCTCGTGGCGCACATTGCCGGCTTCGAAGGAATAGGCCTGCACATCGACCGCCAGCATGACCTCGACAATATCGCGCATCGCGATGTCGGTCACATGCGGGCCGTGCCAGCTGCCCCAGCACAAATGAAAGCGGATGCGGTCCTTCGGCAAGCCGCGGATCGCATGATTGAGCGCCTCGATCCGTAGCATCGAGAACTTCTTGTAGTCCTCGACGCTGGGTTCGGGATTGATCATGTCCCAATTCTCGGCAATCGCCGGATCGTCGAGCTGCAAGATTAGTCCGGCCGCGACGATCGCTCTGTACTCCTCCCGCATCGCCTCGGCGCAGGCGTAGAGGAACTCCTCGTCGGTCTTGTAGTAGCGGTTGCCGATCCGCGAACAGCTGCCGGGCGCCACTGCGGTCATAAAGCCTTCCTCGACCCCGGCAGCGGAAAGCGCGGTTTTGAAGTTCGCGATGTCGGTCTGGATCATGTCGTGGCCGGCATAGGTCAGCGGCGCGACGCAAATCGGCGCCGGCGGGCGCGGTCCGGTGGTGATCCCGGATTCAGGGTCGTTATACGCGGCGGAAAACTGCGTTCGGTCGCGGCGGTCGCCAAAGCTGGTCAGCACGATCGCGCCGGGACGCGAATGCTGCGGCGCCATCTCGTAGAGGGTCTGCTCGCCCGGCTCGATGCCGGCGAGGCGCTGCCACGAATAGCGCCACCACGAACCGTAATTGACACGCTGCGCCATCGATTTGCCGAACTCGCCATCACCCGGGACATCGATGCCAAGCTCGCGCTGGTGGCGCACAACATCCATGACCGAGGCGCTCAAGGTCGCTTCGAATGCGGACTGATCCGCTGTCTCGCCGGCATCGCGTGCGCGGTTCGCCTCGATCAGCGCGTCGGGGCGCGGCAGGCTTCCGACATGGCTGGTCGAGATACGATCTTGGCTCCGCCTCATCGGTTTTGTCCCTCCCACCGGCTCTTTTGCGTGGCCGAAGGCAGCGATCATAGGATCGCGCGGTGAAGCCCGTCTATGTCAGCTTCGGCAGGCACAGCACCGCCTGGACGGCCGTATCGAGGGCGCTCAGAAACCGCGAGCGGTCTTGCCTGGTCAACGGCGCCGGTCCGCCGCCGCCGGTCCCAAGCTCGCGCAGATGGCGGGCCAGCTCGCGGCCGGCCAGCGCGTTGCCGATATTGGCCTTCGTCAAGGGCCGGCCGGAGGGCGGGACGACACGGGCGCCCTTCGCGAGGCAGCGCGCCGCCAGCGGGATGTCGCTGGTGACGCACACATCCCGTTCGGTGACCCGCTCGGCGATCCAATCATCGGCTGCATCGGCCTTGTTGCCGACCAGGATCATCTGGATATTGGGCAATCCCGGCGGCCGCAGCGGCCGCGACCCGTTCGATACGACAAAGACAGTGAGGCGCAGCCGGGTCGCGACCCGATACACCTCCTCGCGCACCGGGCAGGCATCGGCATCGACGTAGATGGCGGTCATTTCACCCGGGCGGGCGCGGCGCCGGGGCCACGAACAGCGCATCGGCGCGCGCGTGCATCAGGATCGCACAGAGATCCCAGGGCGCCACCTTGGGTTCCTGCACCAATTTCTCGGGCGTAAACAGCCCAAACGCGCGGCCTTCGCCGAGAACCAGCCCCGGCAGATCCGCCTCGCGGATCGGCACGACGAAGTAATCGATCCGCTCGCGTCGCGGCACCGCGTAGGGCATCACCAAGCGGAGCGTCGTAAATGCTGTGATCGCCCGTGCCTCGTAACCGATCTCCTCGCGCAATTCGCGACGCAAGGCGTCGGCCGGCCGCTCGCCGTGTTCGACCGCGCCGCCAAAGGAGCCCCAGAAATCCGGGTAATTGATCCATGCGAAATCGTCGCGCTGCTGCATCAGATAGCGCCCGGTCTCGTTCACCAGCAGCGCTGCGGCGC
Organism: Alphaproteobacteria bacterium; assembly: GCA_005888515.1. Taxonomy (GTDB): domain Bacteria; phylum Pseudomonadota; class Alphaproteobacteria; order ATCC43930; family CGMCC-115725; genus DATARH01. The sequence goes on from VAZR01000222.1 coordinate 3,713, forward strand.
TCCGGCGCTGCGGTTGATATTTTCGCCGAGCCATCATGCTCCGGGCTCGCCGCGGACCAGCTCATAGAGCGCCACCGCGGCGGCATTAGAAACGTTGAGACTGGGCAAGGCCGGCCGGGTCGGCAGCCGCGCGAGGTAGTCGCACCGCTCGCGCAGCAGGCGCCGCAGCCCGCCGCCTTCCGAACCGAGCACCAGCACCACCCGGTTCCCGAGATCGAGGCCGGCAAGTGGTGCCGATGCAGCCTCGTCGAGCCCGCAGCACCAGAACCCGGCCTCTTTGAGCCGATCGAGCGTGCGCGCCAGATTGACCGCGCGGACCAATGGCACGGCGTCGAGCGCGCCGGAGGCGGCCTTGGCCAACGCGCCGGTCGCCGGCGGCGCGCCATGCTCGCCGACAATGACCGCACTGGCGCCGAACGCCGCCGCCGAGCGCAGGATCGCACCGACATTGTGCGGATCGCTGACCTGGTCGAGCACGATGACGATCGAGCGGCCTGGTGTCACCTCGGCAGCGCGCAGCACATCCTCGAGGTCGGCGCTGTCGAGCGGTTCGACTTCGAGCGCCCAGCCCTGGTGGACGGCGCCCTCGGGTAATAACCGGTCGAAGACCGCACGATCGATTACCTGAACCGCCTCCGCTTCGCCTCGCCGCTCCGCCGCCGCCCTAGCCGCGAGCGCGGCGGCTTCGTCTTCTTGCCCGGCCAGCACGGCAAGCCGTCTCCACCGCCTCGCCGGATTGGCCAAGGCCGCCGCGACGGCGTGGCGCCCATAGACCCAATTGCTGCCAACCCCGTGCCCACGGCCGGCTCTTGCCGGTGCGGTCTCGCGAGAGGGCTCGCGAGCCTCCCGCGCCCCGCCGACGCGGCGTTGTCGAGACCCCTGTCTTGGCGGGCGTGGCGGTCGCAAAGCTTTTCTCGTCAGTGATCGGCGCAGCGGTGAATCGCACGGCCATCAACGGCTCTAGCATGCGTACGATCCGCCGGCCAGAGACGGTCCCGAAGCACTGCCTCACAACGGCCTTCGGCGTGTTGACAAACCAGGGGGAAGCGCTTATTTGCGCGTGCCGCGGCGGTCCCCGGCGGCACGCGATCGCGGAGGGGTGGCCGAGTGGTTAAAGGCAGCAGACTGTAAATCTGCCGGCGGATGCCTACGTAGGTTCGAATCCTACCCCCTCCACCAGCGCCTCGCGATCGCCAGGAACCAAGGGGGCCTCGGATCGAGTATGGCGCACGGGAAACAGCCTGACCGGACGAAGCGAATTCAGGCGGGTGTAGCTCAATGGTAGAGCTCCAGCCTTCCAAGCTGGCTACGTGGGTTCGATTCCCATCACCCGCTCCAGCGTTTTGACGAATATCGTGCTCTCTTTTTCTTAGGAAGCCGCAGCTAATGGGAAAAGCCAAGTTTGCGCGGACCAAGCCGCATTGCAACATCGGGACGATTGGTCACATCGACCATGGCAAGACGACGCTGACGGCGGCGATCACCAAGATTTTGGCGGAGAGCGGCGGCGCGACGTTTACCGCCTACGACCAGATCGACAAGGCGCCGGAGGAGCGGGCGCGCGGCATCACGATCTCGACCGCGCATGTCGAGTACGAGACGGCGAAGCGGCATTACGCGCATGTCGATTGCCCAGGCCATGCCGATTACATCAAGAACATGATCACCGGGGCGGCGCAGATGGATGGCGCGATCCTGGTGGTCTCGGCGGCCGACGGTCCGATGCCGCAGACCCGCGAGCACATCCTCTTGGCCCGCCAGGTCGGGGTGCCCTCCCTGGTCGTCTACATGAACAAGATCGACATGGTGGACGACCCGGAGCTGATCGAGCTGGTCGAGCTGGAGATGCGCGAGCTGTTGTCGTCCTACGGCTTCCCGGGCGACGACATCCCGGTGGTCAAGGGCTCGGCCTTGGCCGCCTTGGAGGGCAAGGACCCGGAGACCGGGGCCAAGTCGATCCAGGAGCTGATGGACGCGGTCGATGCCTACATCCCGCAGCCGGAGCGGGCCAAGGACCGGCCGTTCCTGATGCCGATCGAGGACGTCTTTACGATCTCGGGGCGCGGCACGGTGGTGACCGGGCGGGTCGAGCGCGGCATCGTGAAAGTTGGCGACGAGGTCGAGATCGTCGGGCTGCGGCCGACCACCAAGACGGTGGCGACCGGGGTCGAGATGTTCCGCAAATTGCTGGACCAGGG
>VAZR01000223.1 GCA_005888515.1 Alphaproteobacteria bacterium
TCGCGAGCAAGGCGGCGCGGACCGGCGGCCCAATCAGCGCCGAAGTGCAGATCAATGCGCAAGGCCAGGGGCCGGGTTTCACGACCCACATCTGCGACGTCGAGGTCGACCGCGAGACCGGCTACGTCAAGATCCTGCGCTACACCGCGATCCAGGATGTCGGCCGCGCCATCCATCCGAGCTATGTCGAAGGCCAGATGCAGGGCGGCGTCGCTCAGGGCATCGGCTGGGCCCTCAACGAGGAATATGTCTACGACAAGGAAGGGCGGCTCGAAAATCCGGGCTTCCTCGACTACCGCGTGCCGGTCGCCTCGGATATGCCGATGATCGACACGATCCTGATCGAGGTGCCGAACCCGCGCCATCCGTTCGGCGCGCGCGGTTGCGGCGAGGTGCCGATCGTGCCGCCGATGGCGGCGGTCGCCAACGCGATCGCCGACGCGACCGGCATCCGGCTGCGCGACCTGCCGATGTCGCCCCCAAAATTGCGCGCCGCGCTCGACGCCGAACAGCCGCGTCTCGCGGCAGAGTAAGAATTACCCTCTCCCGCGCGCGGGAGAGGGGGAACCAAGCGCGGAGCGCTTGGTGGGAGAGGGTGGTGCAACGATACCCTCACCCGCATCGCTTCGCTCGGCACCTTCTCCCGCAATGCGGGAGAGGGATATGCAATGTAGTTCAGTCATGGAGTGGATCTCATGGCGTATGATGGTGAGAGTCTGAAGGTCGTCGGCACCCGTCCGATCCGTCCGGACGGCGTCGACAAGGTCATCGGCCGGGCCAATTTCGGCGCCGACATGACGATGCCCGGCATGCTGTGGGGCAAGATCAAGCGCAGCCCGCACGCCCATGCCCGCATCAAGTCGATCAAGATCGACAAGGCGGCGGCATTGCCCGGCGTCAAAGCGGTCGTGACGGCGGCCGATTTTCCGCAGATCCCGTCAGAAGAAGCCTTTGTCGGCGAAGGGCCGATGAATTTCCGCGACCTGTCCTACAACTGCATGGCGCGCGGCAAGGTGCTCTATGACGGGCACGCGGTCGCCGCGGTCGCGGCGATCTCGCCGGCGATCGCCGAAGGGGCGGCTGATCTGATCGAGGTCGAGTACGAGGTATTGCCGCACGTCATCGACGTCGAAGAGGCGATGAAGCCGAACGCGCCGATCCTGCACGATGATCTGTTCACGCAGGGCGTCGATCCGAAGCCTACGGCGCCCTCCAACGTCGCCAAGCGGGTCACCTTCACGAAAGGCGATTTCGCGGCCGGCTGGAAAGAGGCCGAGGTCACGATCGAGCGCCGCTATACGAGCAAGGCTGTGCACCAGGGCTATATCGAGCCGCATGCCTGCGTCGTGGCCGTCGGCAATGACGGGCAGTGCACGATCTGGAGCTCGAGCCAGGGCCAGTTCATGGTGCGCGCCTATTGCGCCAAGCTGCTCAACATCGACCTCGCCAACATCCGCGCGATGCCGGCAGAGATCGGCGGCGGGTTCGGCGGCAAGACGCTTGTCTACCTCGAACCGGTGGCGCTGGCGCTATCGAAGAAATCGGGCCGCCCGGTCAAGATCGTCATGAACCGCGAGGAAGTGTTCCGCGGCACCGGCCCGGCGGCAGGCGGGGTGTACGAGGTCAAGCTCGGCGCCAAGAAAAACGGCCGCATCGTGGCCGCCGAACTGGTCGTCAAATTGCAGGCCGGCGCCTTCCCGGGCTCCCCGGTGGGACCCGCCTGCATGTGCGGCTTGGCGATGTATGACATCCCGCATGTGAACATCGTCGGCTACGATGTCGTGTCGAATCGGCCAAAGGTTGCCGCCTATCGCGCGCCGGGCGCGCCGAATTCGACGTTCGGCACTGAGAGCTGCATGGATGAGTTGGCTCGCAAGCTGAACATCGATCCGGTGCGTCTGCGCGAGATGAACGCCGCCAAGGACGGCACCAAGGCGGCGCACGGGCCGACCTGGACCAATATCGGCTATCTGCAGACCGTCGAGACGGCGAAGAACCATCCGCACCTGAAAGTAAAGCTCGGCAAGAACCAGGGCCGCGGCATCGCCTCGGGCTTCTGGTTCAACATCGGCGGCGAGTCGAGCGCGGCCTGTCACGTCAACGAGGACGGCTCGGTGACTATCGTCGAGGGCAACCCCGACATCGGTGGTTCGCGCGCCTCGATGGCAATGATGGCGGCCGAGGCGCTCGGGATTCCCTACGATAAAGTGCGCCCGGTCGTCGCCGACACCAGCTCGGTCGGCTTCAGCTTCCTGACTGGTGGCAGTCGGGTGACCTTCGCGACCGGCATGGCGGTGACGCAGGCGGCGGAAAAGGTCGTCGTCGAGCTCAAGAAGCGCGCCGCGGCGATCTGGGACATCAGCCCCGAGGCGGTTGAGTGGAAGGACGGCAAGGCCTATCCGGCCGGGCCCAATGCCGGCAGCTTCGAGCCGCTGTCATTGCAGGAGATCGCTCTGAAGGCCGGACGCACCGGCGGGCCGATCTCGGCTGAGGTGTCGATCAACGCCCAGGGCGCCGGCGCCGGCTGGGCGACTCATATCTGCGACGTCGAGGTCGACCGCGAGACCGGCTACGTCAAGATCCTGCGCTATACGGCGGTGCAGGATGTCGGCCGCGCGATCCACCCCTCCTATGTCGAGGGGCAGATCCAGGGCGGCGTCACGCAGGGGATCGGCTGGGCGCTCAACGAGGAATACATCTACGACAAGGATGGCCGCCTCGAGAACCCCGGCTATCTCGACTACCGCATGCCGGTCGCCTCGGATCTGCCGATGATCGAGGCGGTCATGGTCGAGGTGCCGAACCCGCGGCATCCGTTTGGCGCCAAGGGCGTCGGCGAGGTACCCATCGTGCCGCCGATGGCGGCGGTCGCCAACGCGATCGCCGATGCCACCGGCATCAGGATGCGCAACCTGCCGATGTCACCGCCGCATCTGCGCGCGGCGCTCGACGAGCAGGAGCCGCCGCGCCAGGCTGCGGAGTAGCCTCGGGGCGATTAACTGTGCCCCGCGTCCTGATCACCGGCACGGCTGCCCGCCGCTTCACCGGCGGGCAGACCGAGGTCGCCGTCGAGGCCGATACGGTGCGCCGCATGATCGCCGAACTGGAGCGGCGGTTCCCCGGGCTTGGCCATCAGATCGACGAAGGCATGGCGGTCGCGATCGATGGTGAGATCTTTCAGGACGCCTATCAGACGCCGCTGAGCCCGGACAGCGAAGTCGTGCTGATCCCGAAGATCGGCGGCGGCTGATCTATCAGCGCCGTCCTATCACCGCCGTCCGGGCGTGTAGTACTCCAGCGGTGCGCCGCTTGGCGGCGAATAGCTCGGCGGTATGGGTGCATAGCCGGGAGCGCCAAGCGCGCCCGCGCCGGGCGGGGCGTAGCTTGGCACCGACCGATAATCGCGCAGGGTTGGCGGCGCCGAGGTGCCAGAGTACCAATCCGGGTCGCCCATCGTGCCGCTGAAGCCGGTACCGTGCCGGCCGATGCCGGTGCCACCGCCAAGGCTCCAATCGGAATTCGGATTCTGGGCGAGGGCGCCGGTCACCGTGCCCGCCGCAAACGCCAGCGCCGCGACCGCGAATTTCCAACGCATCGGTCTGGTCCTCCCGATTTCCCTTGCCGGAGCAACTGCCGGGCAGATGCCCGGCAGTGCTTTCGACTCATCTAGCGGGTCGGATAGCCGTAGGCCGGCTGCTGATAACCATAAGCCGGCGGCGGGTAGGTGCTGCCGTAAGACGGCTGGTAAGCGGTGCCATAGGCCGGTTGCGTGCTGCCGGTCGCCGCGCCGACCGCTGCGCCGGTAGCAGCCCCGATCGCGGCTCCCTTGCCACCGCCAGCCGCCGCGCCGATGGCCGCACCCGTTGCGCCACCGACGACGGCGCCGGTCGCCGCGTTCGAGGGGGCACAGGCCGGCTGGCCATATCCGCCGCATGCCGGCCGATAGGCCGTTCCGTAAGCGGGCTGACCATAGGCGGGTTGGCCATAAGCAGGCTGGCCATAAGCGGGCTGACCGTATGCCGGTTGGCCATAAGCCGGGGCCGGTTGCGCGTACCCCGGCTGATAGCTGTAACTCTGGTATTGGGCCAGTGCGAAGCCGGAGGTTCCGGCAAGGAGAATGGCAGCGCCCGCCATCGTGCACAGCGTCTTCATCATCGATCGCTCCGAGTTGAAAGCCGGCAGATGGTTGCCGCTCGTGCAAAAAACATCCGAGCGACGGGCGCGTTCCGAAGCACGCGCCCAATCAACCCACTCGTTCAAAAATTTTACGGCCGCTCCGCCGGCGAAATGCCGGGGCCGGAGCGGCCGTTGTCTAAATCGAATTAGTGGGCCGGGTAGCAGCGCTCGCCATAGAACACTAACCCGGGCCCGCAGACCACGGTACGCGCTGCCGGTGCCGGCGGAACGCTGCTGCCGTAAGCCGGGACGGGGGTCGAGTATACCGGGGCGCCCGTTGCCATGTTGGTGGCGCCGCCCACCGCGCCGGTCGCGGTGCCGACGGCTCCGCCGACCACCAGACAGCGCATAACCGGGCGGGCATTGCGCCAGCGCCGCGCTCGATGTGCCCGCTGCGATAGTGGCGGCGATCGCCAGCATCTTGAACTTATTGTTCATATGCATCTCCGTTGGGTCTCTAGCTGTCAGAACAAGGAGGCGATATCGCCGCCCGTTCGGAAACGCCCGCGCGATCGGTGTGTTCCGCCGATCGGATTGCTGCGCGCTCGGCGGCCGCGTCCGGCTGCTCCTCGGCCAGCGCGGCAGCGCGATTACCTCGAACCCCGTAACATTGCCGCCGGAGGGATCAGCGAGCGGGGTTAGGGCGCGTCGCAGAGTTTGCGCGGGCTGCGCGGCAGGATGAACACACGGTCGTCGCTGCCCGGCCCGCCGAACGTGCCGAAGTCGCGGCCACCCTCGACGGCGATGCGGTCGGTTCCGCCACCGCCACCGGTCACCTCGAGCCGCAGCGCATCGCTTTGCGGGATCAGCGTGATCCGGCCGCCATCGGCGTCGAGATAACAGTCGAAGCGCTCGCCGGCGGTCTTGCAGTACAGCGCCTGGCCGTACCATTCCTTCGAGCGCTTCAGCATGAAGCCGATGCCGCCCTCGAAGCCCGCCGCGCTCTGCGGGGTGCCGCTGTCCTGCGGCTTGCTGCCGTCGAAATCGACCTCGATGCGCCGGACCGTCTGCTTCGGATGTGCCTTCAGGTGCGGCTCGTCGTAATAGCGCGCATAACAGGGCTTCCCGCCATCCGCGCCGGTGAAAAAACGCGTGTAGATGTCGTCCTCGGCGCTTGCGCCGTTGCCGGCGGCGATGCCTACGAGAACCAGGACGGCGAACCTCTTCATCGGTCGTTCCATCTTGTGCCCCGCCCAACACACCCGATAAACCTTGCCCGCAACACGGATGCGGGGCCAGGGGCAGGAAATGATCTACGACTACATCATCGTCGGCGGCGGATCGGCCGGCTCGGTCATGGCGCACCGGCTGTCGGCGAAAAGCACCAACCAGGTGCTGGTCTGCGAGGCCGGGCAGGACACCCCCGACGGCAACGTGCCGCCCGAGATCCTCGATTCCTACCCCGGCACCGCCTATTTCGACCCGCGCTTCCACTGGACCGAGCTGAAGGTCCACACCGAGATCGTGTCGCACAACCGGCCGGAGGAGCGGCCGGCCTTGCGAAAATACGAGCAGGCGCGCGTTTTGGGCGGAGGCTCGTCGATCAACGGCCAACTCGCCAATCGCGGCGCGCCGACTGATTACGACGAGTGGGAAGCGCGCGGCGCGCAGGGGTGGAACTGGAACGCGGTGCTGCCCTATTTCAAGAAGGTCGAGCGCGACATGGATTTCAATGGCCCGTGGCACGGCAACGAGGGCCGGATCCCGGTGCGCCGCATCTGGCCCGACAGGTGGTGCGGCCACGCCAAAGCCGTCGCCGACGCGTTCAAATCTGCCGGCTACGACTACATCGACGACCAGAACGGCGAGTACAGGGACGGCTATTTCCCGATCACGATCTCGAACCTCTACGACCGCCGCGTCTCGGCGGCGATCGGCTATCTCGACAACGGTACCAGGCGGCGCCCGAACCTGACGATCTCGGCCGAGACGCAGGTGACTGAATTGCTGTTCGAGGGCACCCGGTGCGTCGGTGTGATGGCGCTGGTCAAGGGCAAGGAAACCGAGTTTCGCGGCAACGAGGTGATCCTGTCCTCGGGCGCGATCCATTCGCCGGCGCATCTGCTGCGCGCCGGCATCGGCCCCGCCGGGGCATTGCGCGATCTCGGCATCGAGGTGCGTGCCAATCTCGCCGGCGTCGGGCAGCGGTTGATGGATCATCCGTCGGTGTCGGTGTCGTCCTTTATGAAGCCGGAGGCGCGACTCAACGGCCTGACCCGCCGGCACATCCTGCTGGCATTGCGCTATTCATCAGGGATCGAGGGCATCCCGCCCGGCGACATGTTTGTCGCGGTGGTCAGCAAATCGGCCTGGCACGCGGTCGGCGAGCAAGTCGCCTCACTGCTCACCTGCGTCTACAAGACCTTGTCGGAAACCGGGCAGGTCAGGCTGACCTCGCGCGACTGGCATGTCGAGCCGCTTGTTGAATTCAATTTGATGTCCGACCGGCGCGACCTGGACCGGTTGATGCAGGGTTTTCGCCAATTCGGCGCGATGCATCTGGAAGGCGCGCTCGGGCAGGCGGTCAGCGACCCGTTCCCGGCGAGCTACAGTGACCGGGTGCGGCAGATCGGCGTCGTCAACGACAAGAACCGCCGCCTGACAAAGCTCTTCGCCAAATTGCTCGACGGCCCGGACTGGCTGCGCCGCTATCTGATCGACCATTTCATCGTCGAAGGGTTCCGTTTCGACGAATTGATGACCGATGACGAGGCGCTCGAAGCCTTTATCCGCGGGGCGGCGATCGGGGTGTGGCACGCCACCTGTACCTGCCGCATGGGCGCCGACGGCGATCCGATGGCGGTCACCGACAATCAAGGCCGGGTGCGCGGCGTCTCGGGGCTGCGCGTCGTCGACGCTTCGCTGTTCCCCTGCGTCCCCTGCGCCAACACCAATTTCCCGACCCTGATGACGGCCGAGAAGATCAGCGACATGATGCTGTCACAGACCTGAAGCCGACCAAGCAGTACCGCGAGACTTAAGAGGACATCGACATCGAGCCATTCGTGATGGGGAGGACCTTGAATGTTCGGCAATTTCGCGGCTACGCATAAGCGTCGTCATCCGCAGGAGATGTCGTCTCCCGTAGTAAGACATCGGGTCGAAGCGTTGGTAGGGCGGATCAGAAACAGCCCTGTTCCAAGCAACGTGCGCTACGTGCCGCTACGCCAGCTACCGCTGGTATTTCCAAATATGACAGACGACCAGCTTGCCGAAGTGGCGGCATTCATAATCTCCAAAACCCGCGACAAGCTGGATTCGCTGAGTGAGATGGGAGAGATGGAGTCGCTCCGCCTGCAAATGGCGATGGATCGCAAAAGCAAGATGATGGCGACGCTATCCAACCTTCTGAAGAAGATGTCAGATACGTCGTCGAGTATAACCCAGAATATTAAATAACCTCGTACACCACGATGTCCTGCGAGCGTCACTGCGGCAGGCGGGCCAGCTCGAAGCGGGCGCCGGGGGCCTCGATGAAGGAGCGCGGGCAGGCGGCCGTCGCCTTGGTCAGCAGCTCGCGAGCGATCGCGGGATCGCCGTCGATAACCGCCTTGGCGCCGAGGTAGAAATCGGCCTCGCATTCCCGGCCTGTCTTGGCCGCCGCATCGGCGCTACGCACGGCCGCCAGCGCGGCGGCCGCATCCGCCTCGCCGAGATAGGCGGCGAGGAGCGGCCACGGCCAGCCGGAGCGGTCGACGCCGGCCGTTTCGGCGCGCAGCGGATCCTGCGCCGGCTGCCCGGCGCGCGCCCGTGCCAGATAGAGCCACAACAGCGTGTACGGCTCGGCCGGCTTCAGCGCCGACGCCGCCCCCAGATCCGCTGCCGCGCCGGCATAATCGCCGGCATAGAATTTCGTCCGCCCGCGATTGAACAGCGCGACCCGGAATTTTGACGCGATCCGCAACGCCGCATCGAAATCCTCGATCGCCTTCGCATGATCGCCGAGTTCCGCATGGAGCGCGCCGCGATTGTTCAGGGCGAGCGCGAATTGCGGATTGAGCCGGATCGCCTCGTCGTAATCCGTCAGCGCGCGCTCGTTATCGCCCTTTCGGTTATAGGCATTGGCGCGGCTGTCGAAGGCCGCGGAGTAGCCCTTGTTGAGGCGGATCGCCTCGCTGTAATCGGCAATCGCGCGATCGTATTCCTCCTGGTCGTAATAGACGTTGCCGCGGCTGTCGAAGAATTGCGCCTGGTCTGGGATCTTGCCGATCGCCTCGCCATAGGCGGCCAGCGCCCGGTCGTAGAGGTTGCGCTCGTAGAAGCCGTTGCCCTGCCGCCAGGCAAGCACGCCGAGGAAGCTGTCGCGCGAGGAGGAGGGCGGATACGCAGCGGCGGTCGCTGCGATGCGGGCAACCGCATTCTCGATGTCGCAATCATGGGCTGTCAACCACTCGACCGCTTCGAGATAGGGGCTGAAATTCTGGTGGATGACCTCATAGGCCGCATACGGATCGCCGCCCGGCGAGGGGTGCGACGCGGCGGCCTGTATCAGGAAATCGCGCGCCCCCTCGCACAGCCCGGGAGTCGCCTGAAGATCGAGCCGGACATACTCGGCGAGCGGAAACCCCATGCCGCGCCGCAACGCCGCCTCGGCGTCGGCTTGGCGGTGGCTCAGCTTGCGGGCTGCCGCGGCCGCCTCCTTGTCGAGCTCGCTGTCCTTGCCCAGGAACGCGGCCCATTCCCAAAGCGGCGAGGCGTCGGTGAGCTGTTGAAACCGCGCGAGATTGTCGCGCCGCCGCTGTTCCTCGACGGTCGTCTTTGCTTCGTATTCGAGTTTCGCCGCCGCTCGCAGCTGCGCAGCGGCATTTTTTTGCCCGATATAATCCGGCATCGGCGCCAGCGTCAGGGCCAGCACGCCGCCCCAAACGGCGATGCCGGTCAGGACCGGCGGCAACACCCGGTGCAGCTGCGGTAGCCGCGCCCATAATGCGTAGGCCGCGATCAATGGCGGGATCAGCGCCGGCACCAGGAGCTGCCAGCCGCTGTGGTGTTTGATGAACTCGACGGCGATGGCCGCGGATATCGCCGAGACCGGCACCAGGATACCGGCCGCAATCCGCGCCCAGACCGGCATGTTGCCGGTGACTGCGGCGACCACGATCATGACCGCCAGCAACACCCATAAACAGAAGCCGAAGATCACGCCAAACGCCTCGCCGAGGGCGCGGCCGGCCGCGTCGCTGGAGCCCAGATCGGCGATGCTGCCGATCGTCGCGGCGTAGAGACCAATGCCGAAGACCAGCAACACCACCATGACGATCGACGCCCGGGTCGGCGCCTGGGTGGGCGGCTGAGTGGCCGGCTGTGTCGGCGACTGGCTCGGGGCGGTCGGGTCTGACATCGGGCTCAGCGGGTTGTCGCGGAAAGGTTGCGTGATCCTGCGCCCTCCGCGCCGCCGCTCCTATCGCTTTTGCAGCCGAGCGCCGCTGCCGCTACGATGGCGTCAACAAGGAGGCGGGCCATGCGCTTTGGGATTTTCGATCACCTCGACGACAGCGGCCGGCCGCTCGGCGCGCATTTCGAGGAGCGGCTGAAGCTGATCGAGGCCTATGACCGGGCCGGCTTCTACGGCTATCACCTGGCCGAGCACCACAACACGCCGCTGGGCTACGCGCCCTCGCCGGGCCTGTTCCTGTCGGCGGTGGCGCAGCGCACGAAAGAGTTGCGCTTCGGCCCGATGGTGTACCTGCTGCCGCTCTACCATCCGCTGCGGCTGATCGACGAAATCTGCATGCTCGACCAGATGAGCGGCGGCCGCTTTCTGTATGGCGTCGGCCGCGGCATCTCGCCGATC
>VAZR01000224.1 GCA_005888515.1 Alphaproteobacteria bacterium
GGCCAGCATAGCGACGAGGTGTTGGCCGGGTACGGCTACTCCCCGACCAAGATCGCCGCGCTGCGCGAGCGCGGCGTCGTGCGCTGAGGGCCGCGCCCTAGCCGGTCCTTCGGCAATCAAATTTTTCGGTCGGCGGAGCGACGCAACTCTTACTCGAATCTTAATAAGCGGCCGCAACCCTGGACAACATGTCGCACCCGGGATCCCGGCACTTTTACGCTTCCTCAATTGATCGCGATCATTTTGCCGACATTCGAGCTTTGTTTGAGTGAGAGTTATGACGAACCTTTCGGTTGAGGTCGGTAGCGCTCGCGCCGCCAGTTGGGCGCCACCGATCGGCGCGGCGACGGCCATGGCTCTGCCGTGGCGTCGCTACGCGAAATTCGGCCTCGGCGCGGCGCTGCTCGCGGTCGGCGCGCTGACCACCTATCAGCAGGTAATCGTCCGCGTCAGCCGCGAGGCGGTGATCAATGCACGGGTCGCGACGATCCGGGCGCCGATGGACGGGATCATCAAGACAGCATCGGCTATGCCGGGCCGCGCGGTGCAAGCCGGCGCGGCGATCGGTGATATCGAAGACCCGATGGCGGACGACGCGCGGGTCTTCCAATTACAGCAGGACACGCACGCGACCGAGCGCGAGCACGACGCGCTGTCGCGCCGCCTCGCCGATCTGCGGCAGTCGCGCAGCGAGGCGGACGCGCAGGCCGAGGCCTACCGGCTGGGCCGGGTGCGGCAGGACGAATTGCGCGTCGAAGAATCGAAAGCAAGCGTCGCGGCGGCGATCGCGCGCGAAACCGATGCGGCCGCCGCCGAGAGCCGCGGCGCCGCGCTGCACGCGCGCGGCTTTATGGCGCATGCGGCTTACGAGCGCGTCCAGCACGCCCGTGAGGTCGCGCAGCAGGACACGATCGCGGCGCGCAAGCGGCTCGACGCGCTGATCGTCGAATTGGCCGCCGCCCGCAACGGCACCTATCTCGGCGACAATTACAATGACGTCCCCTCCTCGTTTCAGCGGGCCCGCGAATTGACCGTGCGGATCGAGGAGACGCAGGCAAACCTCGACCAGCTGGCGCGCAAGCAGGAAACGCTTTCGGCCGAGCTCACCGCGGAACGCAAGCGCCTCGCCGCGCGCAGCAGCGCCTCGCTCGCGGCGCCGATCGACGGCAATTTGTGGACCGTGCAAGCCGCCTCCGGCGAATACGTCCGCAAGGGGCAGGAATTGTTCACGGTGTTGGACTGCTCGACGGTCGTGGTCACGGCTTCGGTTTCCGAGCGCGACTACAACGAATTGCGGCTCGGCGACCCGGTGCGGTTCCGCGTCTCGGGAAGCGGCCGCGACTACAGCGGCACCGTCTCCAAGCTCGGCTTGACCGCGACCGGCCGCAGCTTCGCGATCGCGCCGGAAGAGCGGCGGCATCAGGTCGCCGTCCAACTCGCGGATCTGCAGGACAGCGACCGTTGTGCCGTCGGGCGCACCGGGGAGGTGGTGTTCGAAGGCCGCGGGCAGGGTCCCGCCGGCCGGCTCGTTGAAGGGTTGCGCCATCTCCTCGGTCTCGCCTGAGGCCGGGGCGAATGGACGCTCTCGGCTCCTTCGGGCTGACATTCGCACTCGCCGGCGCCGCGGTCGTCGCGCTGCCGTTTCTCGATCCGAAGGACGATCGGGCCCGCACCGCTCTCTTTGCGATCTGTCTTGTGCTGACCTGGCGTTACGTCATTTGGCGCTTCACCGATACGCTGCCGCCCTTCGAGCTACACTTCGACAGCCTGTATGCCTGGGCGTTTTCGGTCGTCGAGGCGCTGGCTTGCCTCGGCTGGACCCTAGGCTTCCTGAACCTCTCGCGGACGAAGAACCGCAGCCAGGAGGCGACCGAGCAGGCGGCGCGGCTGGCCGGGCAGACACCGCCGCGTGTCGATGTGCTGATCGCGACCTACAACGAAGATTGGAGCATCCTGGAACGCAGCATCGTCGGCGCGCTCGGTATCGATTTCCCGGCTGTGCGGGTCTGGGTGCTCGACGACGGGCGACGGCCCTGGCTCGCAGCCCTGTGCGAGGAAAAGGGCGCGCTTTATCTGACGCGGCCGGACAATGCCCACGCGAAGGCCGGCAACATCAACCATGCATTGGCCGTGCTGCGCGATGATCCCGACCCGCCCGAGTTTGTCGCGATTTTCGACGCCGATTTCGTGGCGCATCGCGACTTCCTGTCACGCACCATTCCGCTGTTTCATGACCGGAGCGTCGGGCTGCTGCAGACGCCGCAGCACTTCTTCAATCGCGACCCGATCCAATCGAACCTGCTGGTCGGGCATGTCTGGCCCGACGAGCAGCGCTTCTTCTTCGATCATGTCATGGCCTCCAAGGACGCATGGGGTGCCGCCTTCTGCTGCGGCACCTCGTCGGTCACCCGCATGCGCGCGCTCAAGGATTGCGGCGGTTTTCCGACCGACAGCGTCACCGAGGATTTTCTGCTGACACTGCGGCTCGACCGCAACGGCTGGCGGACAATCTACCTGAATGAGCGGCTGAGCGCCGGGCTCGCACCGGAAGGGATCACCGAATACGTCACGCAGCGTGGCCGCTGGTGTCTCGGGCTGATGCAGATCGTCCGCTCGGCGATGGGCCCGCTGACGCGCGGCCGGCTGAGCCTGTCGCTGCGGGTCGGCTTGGCCGACGCCTTCCTGTACTGGTCCGTCAGCTTTTTGTTCAAGCTGCTCTGTCTTTTGGTGCCGATTGTCTACTGGTTCACCGGCGCCACGGTCGGCGCCGCGCCGGCAGGCGATGTCGTCAGTCACTTCCTGCCGTATTACACCGCGGTGATGATCACCTTGTACTGGGCGACCGGCGGGCTGGTTTTGCCGGTGCTGACCGATGTGTCGCATGTGCTGACGATGCCCGCCGCTTTGCGGGCAACTGTCACCGGCCTACTGAAGCCGCGCGGACACCGCTTCAAGGTGACAGCGAAGGGCGGCGATCGCGACCGGCTTGTCGTGCAATGGCCAATGCTGGCGCGCTTCGGGCTGCTGCTCGGCCTGACAATCGCCGGCATGCTGTATGGCAGCTTCGCCGATTACGCGCCGGAGCGGCAGGAGGTCGGTTCGACCGCGATCGTCGTGTTCTGGAGCGTCTACAACATCGTCGTCCTGCTGCTCGCGATGGCGGCCTGCGTCGAATTCCCGCGCTACCGCGCCGAGGAGCGCATTACCACCGCGGAACGGGTGCGGGTCTCGGCCGGCGATTGCACCTTCACCGCGCCGCTCGCCGATATCTCGGTTGGCGGCGCGCGCATCCGGGCGCCGTCGCCGGGCCAGGCCGGGGACATGATCCGACTGACGCTACAGGATATCGGCGAGGTCGCCGCGCGCATCATCCGGGATACCGAAGACGGGTTTGCCGTCGCGTTCGACGCCGCCGACGGTCAGCGCGATGCGCTGATCCGCAAAATTTATTGCGGCGACTACGAGCAGCCTTACTCTCGGGTACACGGCCGCGAGGTCATGCGGGCGCTCGTCGCGCGGGCGCTGCGCTGAAAGAGAGTTGTTCCCTGGCGCGAATGAGCGCGCGGCAGCGCGCAGAGACGAACCCGCCTCGCCTCAGCCGGTTTTCCTGGCGGGATGCCGGTTCAAGAAAGTGTGAATGAGATCCACAAACCCGGTGATTTGGATCGGCGTCGGCATGTAGGCGTCGCAGCCGCATTCGCGAACCTCTGCCTTATCGGCATATGGGCCATAGGCAGAGGTGACGATGATCGGGATGTCCCGCGTCGCCTCTTCGTTCTTCAGCGTGCGGGTCGCCTCAAAGCCGGACATGTCCGGCAACCGCACATCCATGATGATCAAATCCGGATCGTTCTCTCGCGCGAGCTTGAGGCCGTCCGCGGCATTGGCTGCCTTGAGCACCTCATGGCCTTGCGACTCGAGCAGCGCGCTGAACAGGGCCGAATCCAGATGATTGTCCTCGACGATGAGGACCCGCTTCTTTTTTGGCTTCGACCGGTCGGCGCTCAAAAAACCTTGCGAACCTGATTGCATGCCTGAAATTCCGCCTTCGCGAGTGGAGGAACAACTTACCCGGATCGCGTTGTAGAATGGTTAAACCGCCTTCGCGTGCATGCCAACCGACAGCGGCACGTGTAATCTCGCTGCCATGCTGAAGCTCAGCGTTCTCGACCAGTCGTCGGTGCGGCAGGGCGTCACCCCGCGCGACGCGCTGTTGGAAACGGTCGAGCTGGCGCGGCATGTCGACGCGCTCGGCTATTGCCGCTACTGGCTCGCCGAGCATCACAGCTCGCCGGGGCTCGCCGGCACCGCGCCCGAGATCATGGTGGCGCGGGTCGCCTCCGAGACCAGCCATATCCGGGTCGGCTCGGGCGGCGTGATGCTAAGCCATTACAGCTCGCTGAAGGTGGCCGAGCAGTTCCGCATGCTGGAGGCGCTCTATCCCGGCCGCATCGATCTCGGCATCGGCCGCGCTCCCGGCAGCGACCAGCTGACCGCGATCGCGCTGCAGCACGGGCCGGGTGCGCTCGGCATCGAGCATTTCCCGAACCAGATCGCCGATCTGCTGGGATTTCTCGACAACAAGATGCCGGCGGACCACCCGTTCGCGCGCATCCGCGTCATGCCGGCCGGCGAGACCAGCCCCGAAGTGTGGCTTCTCGGATCGAGCGATCAGAGCGCGATCTTCGCCGCCTATTTCGGCTGCGCCTTTTCGTTCGCGCATTTCATCAATGACGAGGGCGGGCCGGAGATCATGGATGCGTATCGCCAGCGCTTCCGGCCCTCGGAGCGGCTCGCGAAACCGCAGGGCAGCATCGGCGTGTTCGTCGTCTGCGCCGATACCGAGGCGGAAGCGCGCCGCCTCGCCGCCAGCCGCGATCTGTGGCGGCTGCGCCAGCGCCAGGGCATCCTGGCCCCGTTTCCACCGCCCGAAGATGCCCTCGCCTATCCCTACAACCCCGCCGAGCTGCGCCTCGTCGAATACCACCGGCAGCGACAGGTCGTCGGCGAGCCGGAGCCGGTGAAACAGCAGCTCTCTGCGTTCGCCGAGGCCTACGGCGTCGATGAAATCGTGGTGCTGACGATCTGTCACGATTTCGCGGCCCGCAAACGCTCCTACGCGCTGCTCGCTGAAGCCTTCGGCCTCGCCAAACCGGCCTGACGGTGGCCGTCGCGCGGGTGATGGCGATCGGTCTTGCGGCCCTGCTGGTGATCGCTTCCGCCATTGCGCTCGGGCTGCGAATCTACCTCGGCCGAGCGGCGGAAGAG
>VAZR01000225.1 GCA_005888515.1 Alphaproteobacteria bacterium
TGCTGGGGATCAGCTCGGTCGGAGCCGTCGGCGCCAAATATACCGCGACCTTGAAGTCGCAATTGAGCGAAGACGCCACGAAATTCCTCTACGCCGAAGGCTGGTACGCCGGGCCGAAGATCACGACGATCGTCGAAAGGCCGCGCTTCGCCGATCTTCTTCTGACCAATAATCGGTTGGACGTTTACAAGTTCCAGATGGCGATGTTTTCGGTCCTGGTGGCGATTTACATATTGCGGACCGGCACGACCGATCTCGGCGAGGTGAAGATATCCGAGACCCTCCTCTACCTGATCGGCATCAGCCAGGGCGTCTATGTCGGTGGCAAGGCGATCAGCGAACGCGAAACGTCGCTCGACGAGCGGATCAAATCCTTGATTGCGCTGAAGGCCCGCTATGCCCGCGAGACCGACCAAGCCGAACGGGACAAGATCGCGGCGGCTTACGCCGAAACCGCGAACGCCGCAAAGACCGATTTTGAAGCGATCGCAGGGATCGCCGTGGACGGAGGCAAGCTCCGGCTGGCATAGCAGCAAGGCGCTAGAACGCGCCGCACTCCCAGCGCGTCAGAACACCGACCGATTTCTGCGGGAACCGGGCGCGGTACGCCTCGATGGTTGCGGCGATGCGGTCCTTGAGATCGGGCCGCGGATAGGCGGCGGCGAGCAGGATCTTCGGCGGTTCGCGCACGACCGCTCCGCCTTGCGGATCTCGCCACTGCCCGGCGCCGTCGAACACGGTGAACCCGTCCGGGAAGTTCGGCGTGATAACCCGCGCGACGAAATCGGCCCACTCGGCCTCGCTGACCGGCGCCCGCCCCGGGATGTTGCGCCCGAAGAACAGCTCGGCCACCAGCATCGGCTTTTGCGCCGGCAACAGACAGGCGCTCGGCGGCACCGTCTCGCCCGGCATCGCGCAGCTTGTCAGAAACAACAGGAGCGCTGGGAACAGCGCAACGCGACTGTGCCACAGTGGATGGGGATTGCTTCGCTTCGCTCGCAATGACAGCAAAAAAAGACTGTCATTGCGAGGAGCGCAGCGACGAAGCAATCCCCCGCCGTGCATCTTCGCCATGTCCGCGAGCCGCTATTCCGCGGCCGTGCGGCGGTCGAGCGGCTCGACCTTCGCGGCGCAGAATTTGTATTCCGGGATCTTGCCGAACGGGTCGAGCTGCGGGTTGGTCAGGACATTGGCCGGGGCCTCGGCGTAGCAGAACGGGATGAACACCATCCCGGGCGCGACCGCGCTGTCGGCGCGCGCCTTCAATTCGATCGAGCCGCGCCTTGTCGTGACGCGGATGCGCGCCCCCGGCCCGATGCCGAGCCGGCGCAATTCGGCCGGCGCCAGGCTCGCCACCGCCTCGGGCTCGATCTCGTCGAGCACCGCGGCGCGCCGCGTCATCGCCCCGGTGTGCCAATGTTCGAGCTGGCGGCCGGTCGTCAGCACCATCGGGAAATCGGCATCGGGCTCCTCGGCCGGCGGCACGATCGCGGCCGGTACGAAGCGGCCGCGGCCCGAAGCGGTCGGGAAACCGTCGCCGAACACGATGTCGTGGCCGGGCTGGTCCTCGGCGTCGCAGGGGTAGGTGACCGAGCTCTCGCGCTGCAGCCGCTCCCAGGTGATCCCGTTCAGCGACGGCATCGCCTGCTTCATCTCGGCAAAGACGTCACGCGGATGGGTGTATTGCCAGTCGAGCCCGATGCGCCGGGCGATCTCCTGGATGATCCACCAGTCGAGCCGCGCATTCCCGGGCAAGGGCAGCGCGGTGCGCCCCATCTGCACCTGGCGGTTGGTGTTGGAGACGGTGCCGTCCTTCTCCGGCCAGGCCGAGGCTGGAAGCACGACATCGGCGTATTTGGCGGTCTCGGTCAGGAACAGATCCTGCACGACGAGATGTTCCAGCTCGGCGAGCGCCTGTCTTGCATGCTCGACATCGGGGTCCGACATCGCCGGGTTCTCGCCCATGATGTACATGCCCTTGATCTGTCCCGCATGCACCGCGTCCATGATCTCGACGACGGTCAGGCCGCGCTTCGGGTCGAGGCTGGTCTGCCACAGCCCTTCGAATTTGGCGCGGACATTCGGGTCCTCGACCGATTGGTAATCGGGATAGACCATCGGAATGAGCCCGGCGTCGGAGGCGCCCTGCACGTTGTTCTGGCCGCGCAGCGGATGCAGCCCGGTGCCCGGCCGGCCGACTTGGCCGGTAACCAAGGCCAGCGCGATCAGGCAGCGGGCATTGTCGGTGCCGTGGACATGCTGCGAGATGCCCATGCCCCAGAAAATGATCGCCGCCTTGGCGCGGGCGTAGGTGCGCGCCACCTCGCGCAAGATCGCGGCATCGATGCCGCAGATCTCCGCCATCTTTTCCGGCGCATAGTCGCGGATGTGCTCACGCAGCTTTTCGAAATCGTCGGTATGTGCCTGAACATATTGCCGGTCGTAGAGCCCTTCTTCGACGATCGTGTGAAGTAGTGCGTTCAACAGCGCAACATCGCGGCCGGGCTTGAACCGCAGCATCTTCGTGGCATAGCGCGCCATGACCTGGCCGCGCGGGTCCATCACGAACAGCTTGGCGCCGCGTTTCGTGGCCTGCTTGAAGAAGGTGGCCGCAACCGGATGATTTTCCGTCGGTCTTGCACCGATGATGATGATGACCTCGGCATCGGCGGCGGCGGTGAACGGCGCGGTCACGGCGCCCGAGCCGATCCCCTCCATTAGCGCGGCGACCGAGGAGGCGTGGCAGAGCCGCGTGCAGTGATCGACATTGTTGCTGCCGAAGCCGGTGCGCACCAGCTTCTGGAAGAGGTACGCCTCTTCGTTTGAGCCCTTGGCCGAGCCGAACCCGGCCAGAGCATAACGCCCGTCACGATCGCGGATGCGCTTCAGCCCCTCGGCGGCGCGGTCGAGCGCCTCTTCCCATGTCGCCTTGCGGAAATGCGTCCACGGATTGGCCGGGTCGATCGCGACATCGTCCTTGCCAACCCCGTCCTTGCGGATCATCGGCTCGGTCAGCCGGTCCGGGTGATGCACATAGTCGAAGCCGAAGCGGCCCTTGACGCACAGCCGGTTGTGGTTGGCCGGCCCGTCCTTGCCCTCGACCGCGACGATATGGTGTTTCTTGATCTGATAGGTCAGCTGGCACCCGACCCCGCAATAGGGGCAGACGCTCTCGACCTGCCGGTCGGGCTCGTTGCAATAGGCGCCGTTCTGATCGACCAGGCTCGCCGGCATCAGCGCGCCGGTCGGGCAGGCCTGGACGCATTCGCCGCAGGCGACGCAGGTCGAGCGGCCCATCGGGTCGTCGAAATCGAACACGATCTTTTCGCTATGGCCGCGCCCGGCCATGCCGATCACGTCGTTGACCTGGACCTCGCGGCAGGCGCGCACGCACAGATTGCAGTGGATGCAGGCGTCGAGCTGCACCGCCATCGCCGGGTGGCTGCGGTCGGGCGCCGGCGGCAGGCGCCGCGGGAACCGGCTGCCATCGATGTCGAGCGTATCGGCCCAGCGCCAGAACCGGGATTCCGGATCGTGTGCCGTTGCGCGCTCCGGCTGATCGCCGATCAGCAACTCGAACACCAGCTGCCGCGACGCCTTGGCGCGCTCGCTCGCGGCCTGCACCTTCATGCCCGGTGTCGGCCGCCGGATGCACGAGGCGGCGAGCACCCGCTCGCCCTCGATCTCGACCATGCAGGCGCGGCAATTGCCATCGGCCCGGTAGCCCGGCTTTGGCAGCCAGCACAGATGCGGGATCTCGACCCCGTGGCGCTCCGCCACTTGCCAAATCGTCTCGCCCGGCCGCGCCTCGACCTCGGCGCCGTCCAGCGTAAACCGAATAGGATCACTCATCGCAGACCCTCAAAAGATCGGTGTCCCGGCGAAAACCGGGACCCACCCTTCAACCGCTCCGGCAGTGGAGAAGTGGGTCCCGGCTTTCGCCGGGACGCCGGTTGAACTGCTGAATTTCAGCGGCGAGGGGCTCATGCTCTCTCTCCGCTCGTCAGATCGTTGCGGAAGTGCTTCATCACCATCTTGACCGGGTTCATCGCGGCCTGTCCCAGGCCGCAGATCGACGCATCGCTCATGACCCGCGTCAATTCGGCGAGCAGATCCTCGTCCCAGCGCGGCTCGTTCATCAGCGCCACCGCCTTCTCGGTGCCGACCCGGCACGGCGTGCATTGGCCGCAGCTCTCATCCTCGAAAAAGCGCAGCAGGTTCAGCGCGACAGTTTTCATGTCGTCCTTGTCGGACAGCACGACCACCGCCGCCGAGCCGATAAAGCAGCCCTCGCCTTCGAGGGTGCCGAAATCGAGCGGGATGTCGGCGAGCGAGGCCGGTAGGATGCCGCCCGAGGCGCCGCCCGGCAGATACCCCTTGAAGCTGTGCCCCGCGGCCATGCCGCCGCAGAATTCATCGATCAGCTGGCGGGCCGTGATGCCGGCCGGCGCCAATTTGACCCCCGGCTGCTTGACCCGCCCGGACACCGAGAAGGTGCGCAGCCCCTGTCGGCCGTTGCGCCCCTGCCCGGTAAACCATGCCGGTCCCTTCTCGACGATGTCGCGCACCCAGAACAGCGTCTCGACATTGTTGATCAGCGTCGGCCGGCCGAACAGCCCGACCTGTGACGGAAACGGCGGCTTGTGGCGCGGCAATCCGCGGCGGCCCTCGATGCTTTCGAGCATCGCCGATTCCTCGCCGCAAATGTACGCGCCAGCGCCGCGCCGCAGATGGATCTTGGTGTGCGGCGCCAGCCCCGCCGTTTCGATCGCGGCGATCTCGCGCGCCAGGATCTCGTGGCATTGCGGGTATTCGTCGCGCAAATAGATGTAGACCGCCTCGGCCTCCGCCGCCCAGGCACCGATCAGCGTGCCCTCCAGAAAACGGTGCGGGTCGGTTTCGAGGAAATAGCGGTCCTTGAAGGTGCCGGGCTCGCCCTCATCGGCGTTGACCGCTATCAACCGCGGCCCCGGCTCCTGCCGCACAAAGCGCCATTTGCGGCCGGTCGGAAAGCCGGCGCCGCCGAGCCCGCGCAAGCCGGAATCTTCCAGCGCCTTGATAATGTCCTCGACCGGCTTCTTCCCGCCGAGGCAGGCCTGCAACAACTTGTAGCCGCCGGCGCCGCGATAGGCGTCGAGCGCCGGATAGGCCGGCACATGCGGATGCGTCTCGCCGGCCGTGACCGCCGCGGCGACATTGTCGGTGCTGGCATGCTCGTGCAGCGCATGCCCGATCGCGACCATCGGCGCCTTGTCGCAGCCGCCCATGCATGGCGCACGCACGACCCGCACCTCCTCGCCGAGCTGCGCGCGCAAATCCTCCAGCAGTCTCTCGCCGCCGGTGAGCGCGCAGGACAGGCTGTCGCACACCCGCACGGTGACCGGCGGCGGCGCGGCCTCGTCATCCATGACGATGTCGAAATGGGCGTAGAACG
>VAZR01000226.1 GCA_005888515.1 Alphaproteobacteria bacterium
CTGTCGGCGGCGCAGCTTGTCTGCGCCTATACCGAGGCTGGGCATGACCGTCTCGCACGGCTCGATGTCGCCACCGGCAAGCTGACGCCGCTCGATCTTTCCTATACGGATTTTGGCCAGATTCGCGCTGTCGGCGACGGCATCGTGTGCCGCGCCGGTTCGCCCACCGACCCGCCGGCGATCGTGCTGATCGATCCGGCGATCGGCGCCTCGGAGGTCTTGCGCAGCTCCGCGCCTGCTTTGGTCGAGGACGATTTGCGCAGCTACATCTCGGCGCCGCAGCACCTCTCCTTTCCGACCGAGAACGGCCTGACGGCGCACGCCAATTTCTTTCCGCCGCACAATCCCGATTACGCCGCACCGGCCGGCGAGAAACCGCCGCTCGTCGTCAAATGCCATGGCGGACCGACCGCGTCCGCGTCATCGGTCCTCAACCTTCGCAACCAGTTCTGGACGAGCCGCGGCATCGCGGTGCTCGATGTCGATTACGGCGGCAGCACCGGCTATGGCCGCGCCTACCGCGAGCGGCTGAAAGGCGACTGGGGCATTGTCGATGTCGAGGATTGCGTCAACGCCGCGCGCCACGTCATCTCGGAAGGCATGGCCGATGGCGAGCGCGCCGTCATCACCGGCGGCAGCGCCGGTGGCTACACCGTGCTCGCCGCCCTGACTCGCGGCACAGTGTTCAAGGGCGGCGCCAGCTATTACGGGGTCAGCGATGTTGCGGCGCTCGCCCGCGACACGCACAAATTCGAATCGCGCTATCTCGACTGGCTGATCGGCCCCTATCCCGAGCGCGAAGATCTATACCGCGAGCGCTCGCCCTTGACGCATGCCGCTGCGCTCAACTGCCCCGTCATCTTCTTCCAGGGCGCCGATGACCGCGTCGTGCCGCCGAACCAGACCGAGATGATGGTCGACGCGTTGCGCGGCCGCGGCATCCCGGTCGGGTATCTGCTCTTCGCCGGCGAGCAGCACGGCTTCCGCCGCGCCGAGACGATCAAGCGCGCGCTCGACGCGGAACTCTATTTCTACGCCGCACTGATCTTCCGCACCCGGCTCGAATTCTGAGCCGTCCGGTCAGGCGGCCCGCCTGGCCGCCGTCCCGGAGGTCGAGCCCGCGCCGCGGCGCAGCAGCCGGTCGAGGCTCCACTCACCACCGCCCGCGACGAACAGGTAGAGAAAGACGAAACAGTACATCGCGGCCAGTGCGCCGCCATTGGTATAGGTATAGAGACCGCGCGGCGCATGCGACATGAAATACGCAACCGCCATTTCGCCGCAAAGAAGGAAGGCGACCGGCCGGGTGAACAGTCCGAAGATAAGCAAGAGGCCGCCGAACGTTTCTAGAATGCCGGCGAGGCCGGGAACGAGTGTAAAGAGTTCGTACGGGCGCGGGTTCGCTACCGGCGGAAAGTTGAAGAATTTGTTCAGGCCATGCTGCAGAAAGAGCAGCCCGGTCACGATCCGCAGAATGCTCAGGATGCGCGGCTCCCAGGTCAGCCGCAAACTTGTCGCATCAGCCATTGTCCCCTCCCCTTGCGCTCTACTATGTCCGGCGCGCCGTTGTCGGTCGCGTTTGACGAGCCTAACGCCCGCGGCCGGGCGCGCGCAATCAACGCTTTGTGAAATGCCCGGTCTGCGAGGCGAGGTCGCAACGCCGCAGCGGTCACACGGAACCAGCGGCGGTCGGCCCCTGTACGTCTAGAGCGGGACAGCCACGCGGATTGGGGGGTGCCGAATGCCGAGCCTCGACAACAACATCCTCGTGCGCGATGCGCGGGATTGGTTGCACGAGCTGCGCGCGTTGCAAGCCAAGGCCCTGGCCCGCCGCGATTTTGTGCAAGCCGAGGAGTTGCGGGCCGAGATAGCCGAAGTGGCGGCTTGTCTCGACGGCATCCTGGAGGCGGCTCAGGGAGCGTAGTCCGCTACCAGAGCCGGGCCGGCGCGCTCTCGCGAACGATTGCCTGACAGCGGGAGAATGGTGCGCCCGAGTGGAGTCGAACCACCACTCCTTTCGGAACACGGACCTGAACCGTGCGCGTCTGCCAATTCCGCCACGGGCGCCCATGGATCGGCCGGCGGGAGATAAGCCGGGCCTGATGCGATGTCAACCTGCCCGGCCGCCGCGCCGCTTTGCACTGGCCGACGGCGCTCCGGGGCGGCTAAGACTCGCACAGGCTTGCCGCATCATGGTCGGCTCGACAGCGAGGTGTGGGATGAATGCGCTCGCGAAGATCAAATCGGAAATGCTGCCTTTTGCCGAATTGATGGGCATCGAATTCACCCACGCCGCCGCCGACCGGGTTGTCGCCGAGCTGCCGGTGCGCGAGGCGTTGTGCACCCGGCCGGCGGTGTTGCACGGCGGCGCGATCATGGCCTTTGCCGACACGCTCGGCGCCACCGGCACGATCCTCAACCTGCCGGATGGCGCCGGGACGACCACGATCGAGAGCAAGACCAATTTCATTGCCGCCGCGCCGCTCGGGACGCGCGTTACCGGCGAGGCGACGCCGGTGCACCGCGGGCGCCGGACAATGGTTTGGCAAACCCGCGTCACGACGGCCGAGGGCCGCCTGGTCGCGCTGGTGACGCAGACTCAGCTGGTTCTGCCAAATAGTTGACTTTGGCAACTAACTAGTTGACGCTGCTCTCTGCGACTGCGCGGAGGCTCAGATGGGCGTGGCTGCGCTCGAATACCGCATCGCCGCGGTACGGCGCTTCAACCGCTTCTACACGCAGAAGATCGGCGTATTGCAGGAGGGCCTGCTGGAAAGCCCGTTCTCGTTGGCGGAAGCCCGCGTGCTGTACGAGCTCGCCCGGCGCGACCAGCCGACCGCTACCGAAATCGCCCGCGATTTGAGCGTCGATCCCGGTTACCTGAGTCGTATCCTGCGCGGCTTTCAGCGCCGCGGGCTGCTGCGGCGCGAGCCGATGGCGAGCGACGCGCGGCAGCGCCGGCTGTCGCTGACCCCGACCGGCCGAAAGGCGTTCGCGCCACTCGACACCCGCTCGCGCGAGGAAATCGGCAGGCTGCTCGCCAGCCTGCCTGACCCGGATCAACGGCGCCTTGTCGCCGCGATGGCAGAGGTCGAGCGCCTCTTGGGTCCAGCCTCGCCTTCCAAGGTGCCCTACATGCTGCGCCCTCCAGCGCCGGGCGACATCGGCTGGGTGATCTCGCGTCATGGCGCGCTGTATGCGCAGGAATATGGTTTCGATCAGGATTTCGAGGCGCTGGTCGCCAAAATCGCCGCCGGCTTCATTACCGAATGCGATCCGCGGCGGGAACGCTGTTGGATCGCCGAACGCGAAGACGAACCTGTCGGCTCTGTGTTTCTCGTCACAGGCTCGGAAGCGATCGCCAAATTGCGGCTGCTGCTGGTCGAGCCGTCGGCGCGCGGTCTCGGCATCGGCGCGCGCCTCGTCGCCGAATGCATCCGCTTCGCACGGCACGCCGGGTATCGAGAAATCACGCTGTGGACGCAAAGCGTCCTTGTCGCCGCGCGCCGCATTTATCAGGCGGCAGGGTTCCGGCTGACCCGCTCGGAGCCGCATCACAGCTTTGGTCAGGATCTCGTCGGCGAGACCTGGGATCTGACGCTGTAGCGATCCCGGCGCGGTTCAGGAGCCGAGGAGGCTTAGCGCCGCTGTTTGATGGATGATCTGCGCCGAGCCGTCCCAGATCATCCGCAGCGCGACGAAGGTAATGACACCGAGCCCGACCCAAGCCAGCCAGAACAGCCGGTCGAGCAGTCGCGCGACATAGGTCGAGGCGACGCCCATCAGCGCGACCGACAATACGAGCCCGATAGCCAGGATATACGGATGGTCGCGCGCCACTCCCGCGACCGCCAGCACGTTGTCGAGCGACATCGACAGATCGGCGATGACGATCTGCGTCATCGCCTGCGCTGTCGTCTTTTCGCGGCGCCGTCTGGCTGGAGGTTCCACCGGCATCGCCGTGGCATGTGCGACGACCGGATGGGCGGCGCGGATTTCGCGGTACATCTTCCACGCGACCCACAACAGCAACAGACCGCCGGCCGCTGTCATGCCGATGACCGACTGCAGCAATTCGAGCGCGACGAAAGCGAACAGGATGCGCAGCACCGTCGCCGCGACAATGCCGAGCAGGATGACGCGGCGCCGGCGCTCAAGCGGCAATCCGGCGGCCGCCATCCCAACGATGATCGCATTGTCACCGGCGAGCACGACGTCGATGATCACCACCGACAACAGCGCGCTCGCCTCGTTCAAACCGGGCAGCACGCCCGCGACATAAGCACGGACCCCGGCAGCGTCGAGCCCAACCAAATGCTTATATCGACAATGCCTTGGTCGGCAGCGCCCATCAGCACGCGCCTCGGCGCCTATTACGCCGCGAGCTTTCTCGTGGTCGGCATCCAATTGCCGTTTTGGCCGGTATGGCTCGCCGGCCGCGGCCTCGACACGCAAGAGATTGCCGCGCTGTTCGCGGCCGCGATCTGGGCCAAGGTCATCGCGACGCCGCTGATCGGCGGGCTGGCCGACCGGCTGGGTCGGCGGCGCGGCGTCATGGTCGCCCTCGCCGCGGTGGCCTGCATCGCCTATGCCGCATTGTGGCCGGCCTGGGGGTTCTGGCCGCTGTTGTGGCTGAATCTGGTGGCCGGCGTCGCGCAATCGGCGCTGATGCCGCTCGGCGACAGCATCACCCTAGCGGCGGTGCGCGGCGCCAGCCTCGATTACGGCCGGATCCGGGTATGGGGCTCGCTCAGCTTTATTGTCGCGGCGATCGGGAGCGGCGCTCTGCTGGCCGGCAATTCCGCGCCCGCAATACCCGGCAATTCGGTGCTGGCACTGGTGCTTGCCGCATCGGCCTTGCTGCTGATCGCGTGCTTGTGGATACCGCCCGCGCCAGCCGCGACGGGCCGCTCGCGTTGGGCGGCGCTCGGCCGGTTCGCGGCCGACCGGCGCTTCTGGCTATTCGTCGCCAGCGGCTCGGCGCTGCAATCGAGCCATCAGCTCTATTACGGCTTCGGGACGCTCTATTGGCGCGAGCTCGGCTTCTCCGACACGCTGATCGGCGCCTTATGGGCCGAGGGCGTCGTCGCCGAAATTGTGCTGTTCTGGCAAAGCGCGCTGTTGGTGGCGCGAATGGGGCCGCTCGGATTGATGGCGCTCGGCGGCATTGCCGGCATCCTGCGCTGGAGCCTGATCGGCGTCGTGCCGGGTTTGGCCGCAGCGGCGGTGCTGCAGCTGCTGCACGGGCTGACCTTTGGTGCGGCGCATATCGGAGCGATGTATTTCATGGCGCGCACCGTGCCACCCGGCGCGGCGGCCAGCGCGCAGTCGCTCTACGCGGCGGTATCGGCCGGTTTAGGCAGCGGGTTTGCCATGCTCGCCGCCGGCGCCCTCTACGGCGCCTATGGCGGACACGCCTATTTGTTCATGGCGCTGCTATCGGCGGCGGGACTTGGCGGGATCGCGGCGCTGGCGCGCCTCGGTCGCCGCTGAGCGGCATTTAGCCGGCTACGGTCGGCCGATTGCTGGCATACCAGCTGGCTCGGCTGGCCGGCGTGTTTCGACGACGCCTGGTTGGCGATCACGGTGTTCCAGCGGTCGAAGGCCGGCGCGCCGTGGAAATGCGCGATCATCGCCTTTTGATAGGCCAGGATCGGATCCCGGTTGCGCAGCCGGAACTCGGCGTAAACGGTGTCCTGACAAGTCGAGCTGACCACCATGACGTCGGTCAGAAAGCGAATCGCCTGCTCGGCCTCGATGGCGCTTTGGCTATAACACTCCACCCTCGCGGCTCTGGCCTTTTCGGCAGCCCAGCCCGGCTGCGGCGCCATCGCAGCGCACAATGCAGCGATCAGGACCAATCGTTTCATGGCATTTCCCGGCCGATTCCCCTCAGCGGTGCGGACGATACGACAATCGATGATATTTGCAACCACGCCTCCCGCGACACTCCGCGCGAGTTTTTCAACCAATACGCACTCGTACGCACCCCTCGTGATGGCATGCGGCTCTGTTGTTGAGCTGCGGTTCGGGCGGCATAGTCGGAGCCATGATCGTGCTGTTCACCGATTTCGGACTCGAAGGCCCGTACACCGGCCAGGTCCACGCCGTGCTGCACCAGGCCGCGCCCGAAGTTCCGGTGATCTCACTGTTTGCCGATCTACCGCCCGGCCAGGTCAAACCGGCGGCTTATCTGCTGGCCGCCTATGCCACATCGTTTCCGCCCGGGACCGTGTTGCTGTGCGTCGTCGATCCCGGGGTCGGCAGCGACGCGGGCCGAGGTTTGGCAGATCACCTGGCGTCCAGCGGCCATGTCGGCGAGTTTTCACGGCCGCGACCTGTTCGCACCAATCGCGGTGCGGCTCGCCACGGGCGATGCGCCCGCGGCCATCGCGGCTCAGGCGCACACCTTGCGGTATTCCGAATGGCCCGACGATCTCGCCGAGATCGTCTATGTCGATCGATACGGCAACGCGATGACCGGGTTACGCGGCCAGGTTGTCGCGACAAGCACGCGTCTATCGATCGGCGGCAAGGTGCTGGCGCATGCCGATACCTTCTCCGCGGTGCCGCGTGGCGCCGCGTTCTGGTATGTCAATTCCAACGGGCTGGTCGAGATCGCCGTCAATCAGGGGCGGGCCGACCGGGAGCTTGGGCTCGCGATCGGCACCACCGTCACAGTTACGAGCTGAGCGTAATCAGGGCGGCGGGATCGCAGCCTTTACGCCGGGCGGTACCGCGAGCGACCGGCGCCGCCGGTGCGTACGATGCAACAGCCACATGCTGCCTGCCACCGCGATGAAAACACCAAGCATTACCAGTCCGAACGAGCGGGCGATATCCCCGAGCACCGCGCGGAAAGCGTGCCCGAGGAAAAAGCCGACCGCGACAAAGCTCGCCGCCCAGAGCCCGGCGGCGATGAAATTGAGCCGCAGAAAGCGATCCCAACGGACGGCGCTCAACCCCAATGCAAACGACGAGAAGTTGCGCACACCGTAGATGAAGCGGAACGACAGGATAAACCCGGTATCGTAGCGCTCGAGCCAGTGCAGCGCGGCATCGACGCCGTGACGCCAGCGCGGGAACCGGTCGAGCAGCCGAACCCCGAAATGCCGGCCCAGCCAGAAATAGCATTGGTCGCCGCTGAAGCTGCCGAGCCATGCCGCGGTCAGCAACAACAGCGGATCGACCAAACCCTGCGCCGCCGCGAACCCGGCAAACAGGATCACGGTCTCGCCTTCTAGAAAAGTCCAAATGAAAGCGATGACGTAGAAACAGGCGCCGTTGTCGGCAATGAGCTGATTAATATCCATCTAGCGTCCGTTTCCGTCCCGCTTGCCGGCTTTACCGCATGCCGCCGTGCACGGCAGCGCATTCTCGCGACCGGAAAGCCGCGCATGCTAAGATGTTCCTAAAACGCGGTCGAGCGGATTCCCGCCGCCTAATCCTTTGGGACAAATTCCTGAACTTACGCATTAAGCCAGAGAGGTAAATGTGGAAGCGCATGAAATCGCCGAGCGAATCCATGAAGATGCCCATGAAGAGCACCATGCGGCAGCGCGCCCGAGCCGCGAAACCGTGTTCCGGCGGATCACCGCGATCTATGTCGGCGTCGTCGCGATGCTGTTGGCGATCGCGACGCTTGGCGGCGCCGAGGCAACCAAGGAGATGCTGAACGCGAATATTCACGCTTCGGATACCTATGCCTTCTATCAGGCGAAGAACATACGCCAGACCCTTTACCAAACCTCTGCGGCGGAGCTGGAATTGCTGTCAGCCGGCGGCGCGATCTCCGGCGATGCCGGCGGCAAGGCGACAGAGTTAATCAAACGTTACCGGGACACTGTGACGCGTTACGAGAGCGAGCCCTCGACCGGCGAAGGCAAAAAGGAACTGATGGCCAAGGCCAAGGAATGGGAGCACGCGCGCGACCACGCGGCAGCACAACTGCCGAATTTCGAATACGCCGAAGCCTTGTTTCAGATCGCGATCGTGCTCGGTTCGGTGGCGATCGTGGCGGTGTCGCCCTGGCTGCTCGGCTTCAGCGGTCTTCTTGCCACCGGCGCGCTGCTTTTGACGGCGAACGGCTATTTCCTTCTAGTGCCCCTCGGCCACGCGGTCGCGCAAGCGGCGCATTAAGGCGCGGCGAATTCGGCGAGCAGCGGATTGAATTGCTCGGCCGCCTCGAACTGCACCCAATGACCCGCGCCGGGCACGACGGCAAAGCGCGCCGCCGGCTGAATGCTGCGCAAAATTCGGGCGCGTTCATC
>VAZR01000227.1 GCA_005888515.1 Alphaproteobacteria bacterium
AGTACTCGGCCAGATCTATCTGTGCCGGATGTTCTACGGCAATGGAACGGCGCGGGATGTACGCAATTCGCCGTGGCGCGACCGGGGTGCGGGGGTGCTGCCCGATCTCGGTTCGCATGTGCTCGACACGGCGATGTTCTGGTTCGGCGACCTGACGGCGCCCTTCGCTGTGTGGTCGGCCGACCGGTTCGAAAACCGCGCCTACGATCACCTCGCCTTCGGTTCGCGAGGGTCGCCGGTGCTCGAAATGGAGATCACGCTGCTGAGCTGGCGCAACCATTTCACCGCCGATGTCTACGGCGAGCACGGCAGTGCCCATATCGAATCGCTGTGCAAATGGGGGCCGTCGAGCTTCATCCGGCGTACCCGCATCCTGCCGAGCGGCAGACCGCCCGAGGAAGCGATCACGCTGGTGCAAGCCGATCCAACCTGGTCGGCGGAATACGAACATTTCAAGGGGCTCTGTCGCGGCAAGCCGGATACGGCGAGTGCTCTCGCTAGCGATCTGCGCCTCAATCGAATTCTGTCCGAACTGGCCCGCGGCGCCGACGCGCTCACCGCCACTTGATCCGTTATGTGCCGGCGACAGCCGCAACGGCGCTCGCGCTGGCGGAAGGTGTTGCCTGGCCGTCGATCCGCCGAACCATCTCGGCAAACGCCTGTTCGATGACCGGCAGCTCGTCCTCGGCCCAGACCCATTGCTGCCAGGACGTCGCAAAGGGCAGTGACCGGCCGATCTCGAAACCAAGAAATTTCATATAATCGACCGATGTGTTGGGGGCTGCCTCGCTGAGTATCTTGAACGTGATGTAGCGAGAGCGCTCGTTGAGCCAGCACAACCCCATCGGCCCATTATTGACGCCGAGGTTCAAATAGGCGCGTTCGTAAAGGGCCATGCGCAACCCGAGCACCAGCGCCGCCTCACCAAAAACCGGAAACCCGCGCAATATCTCGGATGCCGGCTCCAGGCATTGCGCCGTGTCCGGTACGAAAACAACCGAGCCACTCGTCGATGACGCGCGAGTCCTGGTCGCGTGCGCGTAACACCCCGATACGAGCGCCCTCCTCACGCGCCGCTCGCAGCGGCTCCTGCGGACCCGGATAACGCGGCAGGGCCGGCTCGTACCTTTGCGGGAATACTGCGCCGGCTCGGTCCACCAGCTGCGCGGCCTGCTCGCGGGAACTGGCGACGGTGATTCCGGACAGAGTCGGCAGGAACGCGCAAGCCGGGACAAGCATTGCGGCAATACGCGAGCGGCGAGCGGCGGGGCTGATGCGGGCCTCGTACTCCGGAGTTTCGCGGCGCAATCCGTCATATCGCCCCGGAACGATCGCGACATGCACCGCGCGAAGATCCCGCCGCCGCCGCTCAAGCTCGGCGCCGGCGAGAAACCAGAGGAAATCGAAGGTGACCGGCGCGACGGACAGATCATAGAAGGCATAGAGCAGATCGTCGCGGTCGCTTATGCCCGCGCGCGGGCTCCAGGACACTGCGCGGCCAAGCGCTCGTGCCCCTCGATATAGCGCCTGCCCGGTTGCCGTGCGCGGCAGATGCCATTCCTCGCGCAACCGCTGGCTGAGCCAACCGAGCCCCCCGGTACGCAGCTTGTAAAGCAACAACTGCGGACCGCTCAGCGGGATTCTCGGGGGACGGGACATCAACAGCAATCGGCGACGCGATCAGCCAATGAAGGGCAGCGGCCTGTATCCTTTCAAGCTGCGTCGGCGTGCGCTTCGGCCGGCGGCGGCTTGTGTCCGCCCAAAAGGACGCCCTTCCAGTTACCGATGCGATTGATTGTGTTGTAGTAGGTGTATTCGGGCGAACGGCGGATCAGAAGGCCGTCCCGGACCTCCTCCTCGTACTCGTATTGCGCCCAGCCGTTGCACGGTTTGCAGAACGGCACTTTGTCCCACTGGCCGGTCTCGTGGTAGTAGCGTGCTTTCGCAAATTCCTCGCCGTGCCATACGGCGCGGACGCCGTCCTTGAATACATTGCCCATATCGGTCTGGCGTATGCCGTCGAGGCAGCACATCCGCACGCTGCCGTCATGGTGTACCGGTAAGGTCTTATAGATCACCGGACAAGCCACCCGCTTTGGCGGCTCGGCCATTTCGGGAAAGCGGCCGTCCTCGAAGACGATGCCCATCCGCACCACGTCGACAACGCCCACCCAGCGCTTGATGAACTCGTTTTCCTCGTGACGGTTGTCGTCCTGGCGCGTGAACGAAACGCCGATCCGCGGGTATTCGCGATTGCCGCGCGCCTTCATCAGGCGGAATACGGCGCTTTCGATTTTTTCGAGCTTGTCGACGCTGCGCACCTTTTTGAGCGTCTCCTTCGTGGTCGCGTCGATGCTGAACATCACCGAATCGACCTCGATATCGCAGAAAAAATTAGCAATGCTTTCTGTGAGCGTTAGGCCATTCGTGTTCAAGGCCAGCGCCATGCCTCGGCTTTTCACGGCGCTCAGCACCTCGCGCATGTTCGGAATTAGTAGCGGCTCACCATAGATGCTCGGTGCCACCATCGGCTTCTTGTCGGTAAATTCGTCGAGCATTTTGCGGGCCGCATCGAGGTTCATGTACCCCTTGAACGGCTCGATCTGTTCATCCTCCAGACCCCAGACCGGGCACATCGGGCAGCGCAGGTTGCAGCGGGTCGCAAAATCGACGAGCAGCCGGTCGGGCAGGTCGGGAACCGGCAATGGCTGCCAGTTATGGGCCGGATCGACCCATTCGGCCTTCGTCCAATCTGTCATATGGCGCCCCCAAGCCTGCCGTTAGCTATATAAAGATTCGCGAACTGGCGCGACAAGCGATTTTCGGCGGCCCGCTTCAGGAGCCGTGCGCTATGCGCGATCGCGCATAATGAAGATAGAGAGCGAAGGCGTCGTACGGCGCGAGTCGAAGCTGGGTCAGCGCATCGGCACCACCGAAAACGCGCATAGCCGCACCCTCATGTAAGACGAGCCGATCCGCGACGACACGGCTGATCGGCACCACGTAATAGCTGCGGAAATAGCGCTCTAGCCCGAGCCCGCCGAGATCGAAGTCGATGCGCGCGAAAAACTCGGCCGTCTCCAGTTTGAGCTCCAGTTCCTCGTACAATTCGCGCGCCAGGGCTCGAACCGGGTCCTCGCCCGGCTCGGTGCCGCCGCCGAATAGTCCCCAATGATCGGGATACCAGATGTCCGGCCGGGCATCGCGCAACTGCAGCAGATATCCATCCGATTCGACGAGAATGATTGCCGCGGCCGCATCATTCGCGGATAGGGGCGTTTGACCGGCCAGAAGCGGCTCCAACGGCATCAGATGCTCAGGGGATGGCCGGCGCGCCCGGTGGCGCGATGATGGCGTGCGGATCGCGTTCGAGCGCGGCGAAGACTTCCCCGAGAAGATCCTTTTGCGCCACCGCCTGCCAGGGCGTCCCGGCGAGATCGCCATGCCGCATCTGACCGCGCGCGGTCAACGACGCGGCGAATTGCGGGAAGTCGCGATTGAGCTTCGTGTGCCCCCGCAGCCGCATCTCGTGGACCGCGCCGTCGCGGGCGCGAAGCTCGTATCTTACCGCCGCTTCGGGCGGGACGAGGTAGATCTCCGGCGCGACGATCTCCTCGGCGTGGTGGATGGCCGTGCAGCGCTCAAGGCCGATGCCGAGCAGCAGGACATGCGCATCCTCTTGGCGCGCCTTGCCGTAGGGGCTGGTCAACGCGCAGGGCGTGCCGTCGAGATGGTGCTCGGAGGTCAGTGCGGCCGCCAATTTGCCGTAAGCGGCCACGGAATGGGTCGGATGCAGGCTGCGGTGGGTGGAATAGGCGATCCGGAACCGCTCGGCCGCCACACCAACATGTGAAACCGTGGCCAGCTCGTCGAAGGTGGGGCTGGCCGGCGTCACCACCCGCCAGGTCATTGTCGGCATGACCAACGTGCCGCGGTGCATATACTCGAGCAGCGCTTCGATGAAGGCGTCGACCCGAAACCCCTGAGCGCCAAGCCGGCGGAAGGCGCTGTGCACGAACAGCACGCCGTCATGCGGTACGCCCGCGCGGGCAAGCGCCTCGGCGACTACCTGCGTCTCGGCGGTCATGCCGGTTCCCTGGGACCGCGTTGACGGATTTCCTCGATGCAGTCAAGGCAGCGATCGATGTCACGAAACGGCAGCCCGCTCAGTTCGGAAAGCTCGAGCTCCCACCATTTCAGCCGAAGGAGACGCTCGATCGTAGGCTCGGGAAATCGCATTCGGCGAAGCTGCGCCGGCGCCCCGGCAACGATCGCGAACGGCGGCACGTCCTTGGTGACGACCGAGCCAGCCCCGATTACCGCGCCGTCGCCGACGGAGACCCCGGGCAGGATATTTACGTTGTGACCCGTCCATACATCATTGCCGATCGTGACATGCCGGAACATGTCGGGCGTGCGCTCCAGTCGCTCAAAATCGCAATATTCCGGCACCCAATCGAAAGAGCGCGGATGGTATTGGAACTCGTGGATGCTAAGCCAAGAGACGGGGTGGTTGAACGGGTTAATCGCTGTCCGCGCCCCGATCGCGCAAAAGGCGCCGATTGTGGCGCGCGCAACGAAGCAGTTTTCATTCATTCCAAAATACTTGCCGACCGTTACATCGGGACCGATCTGGGACAGCCGATTAAGGAATACCGGCCCCAGCACGCGCGAATCGATGATGCGCGCTCCCGGATTAAGGCGAATGATGCGCCGCAGTAAGGCCGGCTCGGCGGTGGTATTCTCGAACCGATCGATGTAGATTTCCTCGTATCTCATCGACTCACCTATAGCCTGCCTGCCCGCTCCAGGAAATAGCTTGGTGATCCGGCTGCGGTTGGGATCCGCATTTGGCGACCGAGAACCTTTACGCTAATACCTCGGATCGCTTCGGCGATGATCCGCTTGGCCAGATTGAGTGCACCAAACGTTCTATAGAACTCGCCCTGTAGGGAACCAGTAATGCCCTTGATTCGCCATGGTTTAGCGGAACCGCGCGTATCGCGATCCTTTGCGCGCGAGAGAGAGGGTCGCCGTGTCCGAACCGCGCGCTCCGAAAATTCCATCGCCCGGGGCGCATCCCGATGAGCCGGCAGCCGGTACGCCTGATCACGACAGCGTGGGGCGAACGGTACATCGATGAGCTCTTTTCCCTGACGCTTCCAGCCGTCCTAGCGCCCAATAACCTACCAGCCCTCGCTGCGCATTTTGATTGCGAACTGGTCATTATCACCGAGCAGTCGTGGTTCGGACGGCTGCGGTCGCACCCGGTCTATACCCGGCTGGAACAATATTGCTCAGTCGAGCTGCGCCCGATCGACGACCTCATCACCCGAGCCGACGCCTATGGCATGAGCTTGACCTACGCGCTGTTCCGCGGCTTCGAGGAACTCGGGCCGCAAATGGTCGATCGCCAACTGATCTTTCTGAATGCGGATTTCATCCTAGCCGATGGCTCGCTGCGCAGCGTCGCGGAGCGAATCCTGGCCGGCGAGCGCCTGATCCTGGCGCCGAGCTACTGCGTCGTCGGGGAAATCGTGACCCCCTGGCTTGCGGGTCGGCAACATCGCGAGCACGGCTACCTCGCCGTGCCGCCGCGCGAAATGGCGGCGGTCGCCCTGCGCAACCGACACAACACGATTCGCGGCAAGACGGTGAATCAGCGCGCGTTCAGCGCCGAATGGATGGATCAGTTCTACTGGCTCGTCGACGAGCAGACCCTGATCGGCCATCAACTGCCCTTCGCGGTTGTATCGATGCGGCCAGCGAGGGTGCTTACCGAAATGCGCACCTTCTGGGATTACGGCATCATTTCCGAGGCGTGCCCAACCACCCCGCGCTGCGTGATCGCCGATTCCGACGATTTTCTGATGATCGAATTGCGCTCGGCCGATACCGCTCGCGACCAGCTCCGGCTCGGCTGGCCGGAGCCGAAGGAAATCGCCGGCAGGCTGAAGCAATTCGTCACCAAGGACCCACTCTCGCTGGCGCGCTATACACTGATCCTGCACTCAGGCGATCTGCCGCCGGAACTCGATGAGGCCAAGGCAAAGCTCGACCGTTTTGTCGAAG
>VAZR01000228.1 GCA_005888515.1 Alphaproteobacteria bacterium
CCACATCGCACAACCTCTCCGTATTGTCGCGACGTTTCCTCCGGGCGCGAATATAGCCGAATATGCTGCACTGCAAAATTCTTAAAAGTAATATTCCGTGTCGCTTATGGCAGCATGATGTCGCAATGCACAATCAAGCGGCAGGTGTCAAAGTGAACAGCTCCTGCGGCCGCTCGACGCCGCGCAACGCATAGCGCCCGACGGACACCAGCCGCGACCGCTCAGGTTCCGCCACCGCCTCCGCGAACGCGGCCGATAACAGCACATTGCGTTCGGCGGAGCGGCACATCGCGGCGATGCGGCTGACCTCGTTGACCGCCGGACCGACGACGGTGAAGTCGAGCCGGTCCTTGCTGCCGATATTGCCGTAGAACACCTCGCCGACATGCAGTCCGAGATAAACATCGGTGGTCGGCAGGCTTTCCCCGGCCCGGCGCCGGTTGAGCTCGTCGACGCGGCGGCGCAGCGTCGTTTCGGCTTCGATTGCGCAGCGGCATGCCTCATCGGTCGATCCCGACGTAAAGATCGCCAAGGTACCGTCGCCGATCAGCTTCAGCACATCGCCGCCGCTGTCGTGCACGGCCGAGATCACCGCCTCGGCATAATCGTTGAGCAGCGGGATCACCTGCTGCGGCGGCGCCTGATCGGTGATCCGGGTAAAACCGCGCAGATCGCTGTACCACAGCACCGCGCCGATCGGCTCGGCGATGCCGCGCCGGATCCGGCCGGCGAGCACGCGCCGGCCGGCATCGCGTCCGAGATAGGTCTCGACCAGGGTGCCGGCGATCCTGGTCAGCGAGACGCATTTTACCGCCAAGGCGAGCAGCGGCATCAGCCCGATCAACGCCTCGACCTCGCGATCGTCAAAGCCGCGCGGATGATCGGTCGCCCAAGACGAGTAGACGCAATCCATCTCGCCGATCACGCCATCCGCGGCAAACCGGGTGATCAGCGCGAGGTAGTCGGTCATCCCTTCGTTTTGCAGAGTGACGACGGCCGGGAATTCGGCCGGTTCGCCGGCGACAAGCCGTCGGCGCAACCGCGAGCCCCCCTCCTCGCGCAAACGGAAGAACGCGCTGCGCTGCCAGCTCTCGGCGGCCTCGCCCTCGTTGGTCGGACCGTACTCTATCAGCTCGGCTTGGCGCTCCTGGCCCTCGCGCCGCCAGCGGACGACGCGGCCTTCATGCACCGGATGCAAGGTATCGATGATGACCATCGCGCGCGCGATGGGCAGTCCGGCCGTTACGGCGCGGCCGCAGAACCCGTCGACGATCTCGGTCTCGCTATTGCCGGCGAGCCCGGCTTCGGTGAGCCAGGAGCTCAACTCGGCAAATTTCGCGGCATCCATGCGGCTACGGAAATCTCACCGACGACCAATATCTGGTCGGAGCACCCGCAGGGTTTGCAGAGACGAGGCGGCGATGGCGAATTGGACACCGGACGAGCTCGACAGGATCGGCAAGGCGGACGAGGTGCAAATCGTCACGCTGCGGCGCGACGGCACGCCGCGCAAGCCGGTGACGATCTGGGTCGTGCGGCACGACGACGATCTCTATGTGCGATCGGGGTACGGCGACCGCGCCGCCTGGTACCGGAGCACACAGCAGCGGCGCGACGGCCACATCAAGGCCGGCGGCGTCGAGAAGGATGTCCGTTTCGAGCAGTCCGTCGATCCCGCGCTCAATCACCGGATCGACTCCGCGTATCGCAGCAAATACCACCACCATGGCGCGCAATGGGTCGATCCGATGGTCGCTGCCGAGGCGCGCTCCACGACGATCAAGCTCGTACCGCGTTGAGCGTGTGATGCACGCGAGGGCAAATTCGCACAATCCATTTTACCGCGCCTTACACTATGCCTCATTCCAAGTACCGCCTTCGAGGCAAAGCCCATACTTGGAACGGGCCACGGCGATAAAATCAGTCAATGTATGCGCGTACTCTTTGTGAGATAGCACCGTGCTCCCAGCGATGAATATGAACCCAAATTGTCCGGCCCTGAAATACAGGCCAATCCCGCGTACATCGCCCGTATTCGAAGCGAGGAGGCTGTATCCGGCGAGACCTTCCCAGGGGGAAATTCCAGCTTCTACGGCCTGCATGTACTCGAGCTTGCCCGACAGCCTTGCATCGACAACCCGGACCACACAACCCATTATGGCTCCGACGGTGCACGAGTTTCGTCGGTGCGTGAATTCTTCCATTGCATCGGAAATCTCGTCGAATTCCTTTTCGGCCGCAGTGACGGGCACAACTCCGGCAACACTGCCGTCTGGTCTAAGAATCGTCCGTGTTTGAGGTGACGAGCGAGGGCGGCGGAGTTTGGAGACTTCGCTATGTGCCTCTGCATCACCAATATACGCTCGCTCTCTATATGTGGTGCCCTGAATGGTTACGTGACCAAGCAACTTCTTCTGATCGTAAAGTCTCAAAACGAGGAATTCAGTTCCCGCTGTAATATGATCGAATAGCAGGCGACAAACATCTAGGGCCGGATCGCCGCGCAATTGCTGCTGAACCTTATCGATCGTACAGAGCGTGCGCGGGACATCGTCGGTCGTGAAGCCGACGGCTGTATCGGGATCTAGTATGTGGATTTTGAGAATGTGGGCTTCGCCGTTTACAGGGCCCGCTTGTCCCATAAACTCACGATTGCCGTGTTCTCGTTCGAAGCTGACGAGCGTGTCACCAACGAGAAAACCGATCTCATCCGTTGCTACGCCGTAGACGAGCGTCATTAGCTAAACAGCTCGTCCTTAGCCGCATTTGGAATAGTCGCAGCTGGTGCACTGGTCGCAGCCTTCGAGGCGGATCAGGGCGGCCTCGCCGCATTTCGGGCATTGCCTGAGGCGCGCCCCCAACAGCGGCGGCGAACCGCCGGCATTCGACCCGGGTGAAGGCTCCATGTTCACCACCCGGGCGGTCCGCGCGGCGTCTTCCGGCCTATGCTTGACCGGCAGGAACCCGATCTCGATCATGTGCTGCTCGATGACGTCGCCGATCGCCGCCAGCAGCGAAGGCACGTATTTGCCGTCGACCCAGGCCCCGCCGCGCGGATCGAACACCGCCTTCATTTCCTCGACGACAAACGACACGTCGCCGCCGCGGCGGAACACCGCGCTGATCATCCGGGTCAGCCCGACGGTCCAGGCGAAATGCTCCATGTTTTTCGAGTTGATGAAGATCTCGAACGGACGCCTGCGGCCGTCCTGGATGATGTCGTTCAATGTGATGTAGAGGGCGTGCTCGCTGTCCGGCCAGCGGATCTTATAGGTCTGGCCGGGCAAGGCTTCGGGCCGTGACAATGGCTGGGTCATGTAGACGACCCCGCCCGCCTCGTAGGGATCGGCCGGCCGGCGCGGCGCGGCGGGGGCCGGCAGGGGCAGCTCGGTCTGGCGCGGCTGAACCTGCGGCATCGGCGCTTCGGCCGAATTTTCCGGCCGCGCTTCCAGCACCGCGCCGGTGACCTCGTTTGGCCGGTAGGTCGTGCAGCCCTTGCAGCCGAGCGCGTAGGCCTGGGTGTAGACGTCCTTGAACCGGTCAAACGGGATATCGGCCGGCATGTTGATCGTCTTCGAGATCGAGCTGTCGACGTGGCGCTGTACCGCCGCCTGCATGACGACATGGTCCTCGGGCGACAGGGTCTGCGCATCGACGAAGTAATCCGGCAACGGCGCGGTTTCGCCTTTCAGCCGGCGGAACACGCGATAGGCGTAATCCGCGACCTCCTCCTCGCGCCGGCTGCCGTCCGGCATCAGCACGTTGCGCGTATAGCGAAAGCTGAACACCGGCTCGAGGCCGGACGAAACATTGTCGGCAAACAAGGAGATCGTGCCGGTCGGCGCGATCGAGGTCAGCAGCGCGTTGCGGATGCCGTTTTTGGCGATCGCGTCGCGCAGCTCGGGGTCGAGGCCCGCGACCGTCTCGCCGGCCAGGTATTTGTCGCGGTCGAACAGCGGGAAGGCGCCTTTCTCGGCAGCCAGCTCGGTCGAGGCGAGATAGGCGGCGCGCTTGATCGTGCCGAGCCATTCTTCGGCCGCGGCGACCGCCTGCGGCGAGCCGTAGCGCAGCCCGCACAGGATCAGAGCATCGGCGAGGCCAGTGACGCCGAGGCCGATGCGACGCTTGTTCCGTGCCTCCTCTTTCTGCTCCGGTAGCGGAAAGCCCGAGATCTCGATGATGTTGTCCATCATTCGGACGGCATCGGGGACGAGCTGGGCCAGCGCTTCCTTGTCGAGCCGCGCCTGCGGCGTGAACGGGTCCGCGACAAAGCGCGCCAGGTTCAGGGAGCCGAGCAGGCATGCGCCGTAGGGCGGCAACGGTTGTTCGCCGCAGGGGTTGGTCGCGTGGATCTCTTCGCAATACCAGAGGTTATTTCGGCGATTGATCCGGTCGATGAAGATGACGCCCGGCTCGGCATAGGCGTAGGTGGCGCGCATGATCTTGTCCCACAGCTCGCGCGCCGGCAGCACCTTGGCGACGGTCTTAGTTTCTCCTGGCCCGCCGAAGGACAGCTCCCACGGGGCATCCTCTTCGACCGCCTTCATGAAGGCGTCGGTGACGAGGACCGAAAGGTTGAACATGCGCAGCCGCCCGGGCTCGCGCTTGGCCTCGATAAAGGCTTCGATATCGGGGTGGTCGCAGGCCAAGGTCGCCATCATCGCGCCGCGGCGGTAGCCCGCGCTCATGATCGTGCGGCACATCGCGTCCCACACATCCATGAAGGACAGGGGTCCGGAGGCGTCGGCGCCGACGCCTTTGACGATTGTCCCCTTCGGCCGCAGCGTCGAGAAATCGTAGCCGATGCCGCCGCCCTGCTGCATCGTCAGCGCCGCCTCGCGCAGATGGGCGAAGATCCCGCCCATGTCGTCGGGGATCGCCCCCATCACGAAGCAGTTGAACAGCGTGACCTGACGTCCGGCGCCGGCGCCGGCGATGACCCGCCCGGCCGGCAGGAAGCGGAAATCGCTCATCGCCGCGTAAAACCGCTCGGTCCAGCGTTGCGGCTCTTTTTCCGGTGCCGCAGCGGCAGTGGCGACCCGCCGCCAGGTGTCCTCGATCGTCTTGTCGATCGGCTCGCCGGCTATCGGCCCGTTGGCCGGCCCCTTGAGCCGGTATTTCATGTCCCAGATCTGTTGCGAGATCGAGGCGACAACGGCCATGTGCGCTAGTTCCTCACGAAACGGCGAAAGCGGAATATGCGCTCGGAGCGTCACCGTTTCATCTGCTTTCGCAGCGAATTTGCAGTCATTTAATCCGCACATCCCGAATGCGGCACCCTCCCTATGTTCTTATTTTGTTCTCGACGTGCGGCTTGTCAAGTCCCAGCGGGTGAAAATTCGGCACGTTCGGCGCGCCCGGCTGCTTCCCGCTCAAGCTCCCGCGTCGTCCGCTCGATGCGAGCTTCCAATTCCACCATCATCTCGCGGCGCGGCAG
>VAZR01000247.1 GCA_005888515.1 Alphaproteobacteria bacterium
AAGGTGCCGCGATACTCGTCCTCGACGCGCCCGCCGCGCGCTGGCGTGTCGAGCATGTCTTTGACGAGAGGCTGCCAAATGGCCGAGCCCGTGACTCCACCATCTCGACGCTGAGCCGCATCCCCTTCGATACCGACGGAAACGGCGCCCGCCTGCCGGCACCGGTCGCGATGCTCGCCGCCTCGACCTGGGATCTGACCGGAGCGACCCGGGTCTTCACCCGCTCCGATCCGAACGGAAGCTGGACCGCGGCGACACTATCGCAAGATCCGCCCGCACGGGATTTTCTGCCGCAGATCCGCAGCATCGTCGGACATGCCGATAGGGTGACAGGGATCGGGCGTGTATTCGCCGGCAACAGTCCGCGCGGCATTTTCAGCGGCGCCTACGACCCGCGGGTGGCGGGCTCGATCCGCTGGGACGCCGCCCCGGAGCTCGGCGTCGGGGGCAATCCCACTGCCGGGCTCTCCGGGCCGAGCGGCCGATTGCGCATCAGCTCCTTCGCCGAATGCAATGGCAGCCTGTATGCCGCCATCGGACAGCAGATCTATCAGCGGATCGACGGCGCCACGCCGAGTTGGCGGGCGGTCTACACCAATCCCCGTCCCGGCGGGCATTCCGAGAGCGGTCTGCGGGGACTGACCGCGATCGCGAACCCGGGCGGTGCAGGCGAAGTTCTGCTTGCCGCTGTCGAAGGCGATATGGCGCGCATCCTGCGCTTCGACCTGGCGACCGGCAGCGAGACGCAAGAACTCGATCTGCGGCGCTTCCTTTCCGACGCTTGGCAGACGCAGGTTGGGTATGTGATCGCCGCCTACAACGACATGGCCAAATTCCACGACTCCAAATCCGGCGATGTACTGCTGATCGGGCTTGAAGCCTTCATCCCGCCGCAAGCCCCGACGCCGGCGGGGCATGCGATCGTCGATCTCGGTCACGGCCGCGTCGAAGGCGGCGGCTGGTATCTCGTGCGGTACCGCGATGCTCATTACGATCTGCATCAGATCGCGGCGCCGGCGGGCACGGCTCTGGTGGCGACCCGCTCGATCGTGCCTTCGCCGTTTCCCGGCGACAGCAACGCGCTCTATTTTGCTGGGTACGACGCCAACAAGGCGCCGGCCCACAACACGGCCTGGGTCATCCGCGCCGACAGCTCGGTCCTTTCCGTCGCGAAGTGAGGGCCTCCCGTCTTCCGTGACGCGCCGACGCTTAGCCGAAGCGGTTTGAGCGCGGGAAGCCTTGGGGCACGCCGCGGCCGGCGGCGCCGCGCGCGCCGCGCCACGGCGTCAGATCGAATTCGGTGCGGGTGCGGTTTTCGCCCTGGCGCCAGGACAGGCCTTCGGCGGATGAAAACACTTTCGCGTCGGCGAGGCCGCCGGCGCGGTGGCGCTGCAGGATCACGCCGCGGCCGCGGGTCATCTCCGGGATCTCGGACCGCTCGACCACCAGCATGCGGCGGTTGTCGCCGACAAAGGCCGCCATGTCGCCCTCGGCCGGAGCGCAAATCGCGGCGCGCGCGCCCGCTGCCGGGGTCAGCACCTGTTTGCCGGCGCGGGTCTGGGCCAACGCTTCCTCGCCATCGACCACAAAGCCGCGCCCGTCATCCGCGGCGATCAAGAGCTTGAGGCCGGGCCGGTAGGGGAACAGCGCCACGATGTCGTGCTCGTTCGGCAGATCGATCATCAACCGCAACGGCTCACCTTGGCCGCGTCCGCCCGGCA
Organism: Alphaproteobacteria bacterium; assembly: GCA_005888515.1. Classification (GTDB taxonomy): domain Bacteria; phylum Pseudomonadota; class Alphaproteobacteria; order ATCC43930; family CGMCC-115725; genus DATARH01. Next base: position 1,722 of record VAZR01000247.1, read on the forward strand.
GGCGGTCGGCGCCGAGCGTATAAAAGCGGCCATTGCTGCCGAAAATGATTAGCCGGTCAGTTGTTTCCGCCGCGACCGCAAAGCGCGGCCCGTCGCCTTCCTTGTATTTCTGGTCGGCGAGGTTGATGCCGTGCCCCTTGACCGCGCGGATCCAGCCCTTTTGCGACAACAGCACGGTGACGGGCTCGCGCTCGACCAATGCCGCAGCCGGGATCTCGACGGCTGCCGGGGCGGCGCCGATCACTGTGCGGCGGCGTCCAAGCTCGGTATCACCGCCGAATTCTTTCTGCGTCGCGGCGACTTCCTTCGCGAGCGCGGTCCACTGCCGGCGCTCGCTGCCGAGCAGTTTCTCCAACTCCGCGGATTCGGCGCCAAGATTGGCCATTTCCTTCGCGATCGCGACCTCTTCGAGGCGGTGCAACGCGCGCAGCCGCATATTCAGGATCGCATCGGCCTGCACCTCGGTGAGATCCCAGCGCTTCATGATCTCGGCTTTGGGATCGTCGGCCCGGCGGATGATGCGGATGACCTGATCGAGATTGACGTAGACGACGATGAAGCCGCGCAGGATCTCCATGCGCCGCGCCACCGCCGCGAGACGGTGCCGGCTGCGCCGCTGCAACACTTCGCGGCGATGATCGAGAAAGGCCTGCAGCGCCTCTTTCAGGTTCATCACCCGCGGCACGCCGAGCGCGTCGACGACGTTGAGGTTGAGCGGCACGCGGGTTTCGAGCTCGGTCAGCCGGAACAGCTGCTCCATCAGCACATCGGCGTCGACATTGCGGTTCTTCGGTTCGAGCACGAGTCGTATCTCGGCTGTCGATTCATCCCGGATATCGGCCAGGAGCGGCAGCTTGCGTTCCTCGAGCAAGGCCGCGACCTTCTCGATCAAGCGGCCCTTCTGCACCTGGTAGGGGATCTCGGTAACGACGATCTGGTAGAGGCCATGGCTCAACGCTTCCTTTTGCCAGCGGGCCCGCAGCCGGAAGCTGCCGCGGCCGGTCGCATAGGCCTCGGCGATGCTCTCCGGCGCTTCGACAAGAACGCCGCCGGTCGGAAAATCGGGGCCGGGGACATGCGCCACGAGATCGGCCGGTGTGCATTTCGGTTGCTCGATCAGGTGCAACAGCGCGGCACAGAGCTCGCCGGCATTGTGCGGCGGAATGCTGGTCGCCATGCCGACCGCGATGCCGGCCGCGCCGTTGGCGAGCAGGTTCGGAAAGCGCGCCGGCAATACCACCGGCTCTCGGTCTTCGCCGTCATAGGTCTGGCGGAAATCGACGGCATCCTCGTCGATGCCGTCGAGCATCGCCTGCGCCACCGCCGACAGGCGGCTCTCGGTGTAGCGCATCGCCGCGGCGTTATCGCCGTCGATATTGCCGAAATTGCCTTGGCCGTCGACCAGCGGATAACGCTGCGAGAAATCCTGCGCGAGCCGGACCAGCGCGTCATAGACCGCGAGTTCGCCATGCGGGTGGAACTTGCCGATCACATCGCCGACCACGCGGGCGCATTTCTTGTAGCCGGAAGCGGGATCGAGCCGCAGCTGCTGCATCGCATGCAGGATGCGGCGGTGTACCGGTTTCAGCCCGTCGCGCACGTCCGGCAAGGAGCGCGCCATGATCGTCGACAGCGCGTAGGAGAGGTAACGCTCGCCGAGCGCGTCGGCGAAATCGACATCGCGGATCTCGCCACCCGGCGCTATATCCGACATGACCTATCAAGCCTCGTTGTAGTTGAGCTGCATTATACTCGCGGCCGACTCAAATCTTTAAAATCGGGGCCGGCGCATGCGCTCGGCCAGCCGTTCGCGGGCTTCTGGCAATTGGCGCCCGTGCGGCACCGACAGATGGTGCAGCAAGAAATACCCGGTCAGGGCGAGCCCGGCGGCGATGTCGCGCCGCTCCGCCGGCGAATCGCGCCACAGGAAAGTGGGCAGCGCGAGCAGTTTGTCGCGATACGGCGCGGCGGCGGCGCGCGACACCGCCCGGCCGGTTCGCGGCGAGACATAGGCGAGGTCGTCGGCCGTGCCGGTCACCGCGCAGCGGCCGAGGTCGAGACCGAAGCCGAGCGCTGATAACAGACCGCATTCCCATTTGACATAGTATTGCGGCCAGTCATCTCCCGAATCGAGCACCGGTCCCCTCGCTAACCCTCCCCCGGTTGCGGGGGAGGGGAGAGTGGGGGTAAGCGCGGCCAGCAACGCCGCGAATGATTGGTAGAGCTCCGCGTTCGGCTCGCGCTCGGGCAGCGTCGTCAGCAGCAGCGCGGTCGCCGCCGTCACCGCGGCCAGCCGGTCGGGATCGTCAAGGAAGCGAGCCGCATGGGCTTCGACAAGCTCGCAGTCGAGCGAGCCCAGATGCTCCGGCAATCGGCCGCGCCAATTCGCAATGACCTGGTTGGCGGGCTGCAGCAAAGCGCGCCGGCGCGGCGATTGCCCACCGCGCACCAGCCCGGCATGACGGCCATGCTCGCGGGTCAACAGCTCGGCGATCAGCGCACTTTCGCCATGCCGCCGCACCGCCAGTACAAACCCGGTGTCACGCCATTCCATCTACGCATTGTAATCGAGTCCGAGCGCGGCGTAGCGCTCGGGGTCCTCGACCCAGTTTACGCGCACCTTGACGAACAGGAAGAGGTGGATGCGGCGGTCGAGCATCTGCTCCAGCTCGGCGCGCGCCTTGGCGCCGATCGCCTTGATGCGCCGCCCGCCCTCGCCGAGCACGATCGCGCGCTGGCTGGTGCGCTGGACGTAAATCACCTGCTCGATGCGGGCGCTGCCGTCGGGCCGCTCCTGCCAAGATTCGGTTTCGACCGTCGCGGCATACGGCAATTCGTCGTGCAGTTGCAGGAAAACCTGTTCGCGCGTGACCTCGGCGGCGAGCCAGCGCTCCGGCGCGTCGGACAGCTGATCGGCCGGAAACAGCCAGGGCCCCCGCGGCACAGTGCTGGCGAGATGGCGCTTCAGATCGGCGACCCCATCGCCGGTCAGTGCCGATACCATGAAAACGTGCTCGAAGACGGCGCTGCGAAACAGCTCGTCGGCGAGGCCCAGCAGAGTCTCGCGGCGCACCAGATCGACCTTGTTCAACGCCAGGATGGCGCGCCGTTTGGTTTTGGCCAGCCGGCCGAGGATCGCTTTGGTGTCATGATCGACACCGCGCTGCGCCGCGCGGGCGGCATCGACCAGCAGCACGGTCGCGTCGGCATCCGCAGCGCCGGCCCAGGCGGCCGCCACCATCGCACGGTCGAGCCGCCGGCGCGGCGCGAAAATCCCCGGCGTGTCGACGAAAATAAGCTGCGCCGAATCCTCGACGGCAATGCCCAGCAGGCGGGTCCGCGTCGTCTGCACCTTCGGCGTGACGATCGCCAGCTTCGTGCCGACGAGCTGGTTCAGCAGCGTCGACTTACCGGCGTTCGGGGCGCCGATCAGCGCGACATAGCCGCAGCGCGTTTGTCCATCGCTCTCCTGCCCGGGTAGCTTCACGGGGGGAGAGGGTGGCGACCCCGGACCTGATCCGGGGGAGCCGGGTGAAGGGGGCACCGACGAGTCATGTG
>VAZR01000248.1 GCA_005888515.1 Alphaproteobacteria bacterium
CCTCCTTACTTGATAGACGGACGAGAACTCGAGTGGCACATCAGTGCGAGTTGGCACGGGGAATTACCGGGCCGGCGGCCGCTTGAGCGCCTCGAAGCGGCCGCCATACCCGCATTCCGGGTCGGAATTGAGGACCAATCCTCGATCGCGATGGGTCCCGGCATCGAGTTCTCCCTGTGCTGCTCGTTATGCTCCGCCCGTTCTTCGCGAGCGATTGCAGCGGAGTTTACATTTTGGTTCTGAAGCCGGGTGTGAACTATGTCACATCTGATGAAATAAAATTCTGCCGCGGGATATCCCGTTCAGCCCGGGGGTCTTTCGAGAGTTCACGACGAAAATCCGCCTGGCGGGAGATCACATAGCAGCGGCGGCCGATCCCCGATCCTCGGCTCCAGCCCGGCGATATTCCGGAACCAGCCGTTCCAGCAGCGCGAGCACGCGCGCCTCGTGCCCGGCGCGGGCCTGTTCTTCGAGTTCGTCGATCGAGCGGGCGAGGACGGCGTAATCGGCGGTGCGCGGCGCCGCCAGCCGCAACGCCGGATTGCTGGTCGGCGCCGGCGCTTCGGCGGTGTGGAACAGCGCCTCCTGCAGTTTTTCGCCCGGCCGGAGGCCGATAAAGCGAATTTCGATGTCGCGCTCCGGGCGCAACCCTGCCAGCCGGATCATCTGACGCGCCAGATCGACGATCCGGACCGGCTCGCCCATGTCGAGCACGAAAATCTTGCCGCGCACCGCGCCGTCCGCATCGGCCAAGTCCGGCGCCGGCTGCGTTGCGGAGGCTTCGAGCACCAGCTCGACCGCCTCGCGCACGGTCATGAAGAACCGGCTGACCTCGGGGTGAGTCACGGTCAGCGGCCCGCCCGCGGCGAGCTGGCGCGTGAACAACGGCACGACCGAGCCGGTTGAGCCGAGCACATTGCCGAAACGCACCGTCACGAACCGAGTGCCGATCGCCTGAGCCGGACGCCGCGCCTCGGTCAGATCGAGCGCCTGGCAGAAGCTCTCGGCGAGGCGCTTGGTGGCGCCCATCACGCTTGCCGGGTTGACCGCCTTGTCGGTCGAGATCATGACGACCAGCCCGACCCCGTGGGCGCGCGCCGCCTCGGCGACATTGCGCGTGCCGATGACGTTGGTCAGCACGCCCTCGATCGGGTTGCCTTCGACCATCGGCACGTGTTTCAGCGCCGCGGCGTGAAACACGATCTGCGGGTCTTCGCCGATGATGATCGACTCGATCCGGCCGCGGTCGCGCACATCGCCGAGGATCGGGCGGATCGCCAGCTCGGGACAGCGCTCGCCGAGCTCGCTGTTGATCGCGTAGAGCAGGAACTCGCCGTTATCGACCAGGATCAGCCGGGAGGGACCGAGCGCCGCGATCTGGCGCGCGAGCTCGGAGCCGATCGTGCCGCCGGCGCCGGTGACGAGAATGCGTCGGCCGCCGATCAGGCGGGCCATCGCCTCGCGGTCGAGCACCGCCTGCGGCCGGCCAAGCAGATCCTCGAGCGCAATCGGCCGGGCGGACTCCAATGCCGCGCGCAGCGGGTCTTCGAGATCCTGGCGGAACTCGGTCAAGCGCGGCAGCCGCGCCAGCGGGATCGCCAGCGCGTCGGCCCGGTCGAGCAACCGGCGGACTTCCGCCCCGCCGAGGTTCTGGGCGGCGAGGACCAGCTTTTGCGGACGCCGGCCGCGCCGGTCGAGATCGGCGACCACAGCTTCCAGGGCATCGATCGTGCCGAGGACCGGCACCCCGTAGATCTGCCTGCCGACCCGTGACGGCGTATCGGACAACATACCGACGACGCGATAGACCGCGTTGCGGTCGCGCACTGTCTCGCGAATAAAGGTGTCGGCCCCCTCCTTGGTGCTGACCAGCAATACCGGCACGCGTTGCCCGCGGTCGCGCTCCAGGATGCGGCCGAAGCCGCGATCTTTGAACAGGCGATAGGCGAGTCGCGGGCCGCCGAGCAGCGCGATCAGCACCAGCCAGTCGATCAGCAACGTCGAGCGCGGCAACGTTTCCAGCCGCGTGAAGAAGAACATGACCGGCAAAAAGATCAGCTCGGTCAGGGTCGCGGCGCGGGCGATGTTGAACAGATCGGGCAGCGAGGCGTAGCGCCAGATGCCGCGGTAGAGCCCGGTAAGCAGGAAAACCACCGCGGCAATTCCGGTAAAGACGGCGCCGTACACCACCATCAATTGCGGCTCGTACTGCAGAATGGCTTCGCCGAGCCGCAAAAACAGCGCGATCGCGAAGGATAGCGCCGCCATCGCGACATCGTGCAGGAACGCTAAGAGGGCGCGGCGGGATTTCGGTAGGAGCGACACGCGGGATAAAGGCACTGCGGTTTCGGTGACAGGGCCATCCTATACCAAAAATCCCGCAGCCCGGGAAATCACAGCAGCCTACAATATCCCGATGGACCGCCGGCGATTGTACCTGCTGCTTCATCCCGACAGCCCCGACCGAGCGCCGCGGCTGTTCCGCGTGGCGCACCATGTCCTGATAGCGGTCGGAATCGCCGCAATGCTGGCCGATACGGTGCCCTTCGTCGCGGCCGAGTACGACCCGGTGCTGCGCGCCGGCTATTACCTCGTCAGTGCCTTCTTTGTAGCCGAATACGCGCTGCGCCTGATCGCCGCGCCCGAAATGCCGGGCCACGAGCATGGCGGAGCTTCTCGGGCTCGCCTCCTTTGGGCGGTATCGCTCGGGGGAATTCTTGATCTGCTATGCGCTATGCCGGCGATCGCCGCGCTGGCGCGGCTGCCCGAGACCAGCCTGTTCGGGTTCGTCTGGGCGTTCAAATACGTCCGCTACTCGCCGGGGCTTGCAAGCCTCGGCCGGGTCGTCCGGAATGCGCAGCAGGCGTTGTTATCCGTGCTGCTCGGTTTCGCGATTGTTCTACTCACCGCGGCCAGCATCGCTTATCTGTTCGAACGTCATGCGAACCCCGACGCCTTCGGCTCGATCCCGGCGGCGCTGTGGTGGGCGATCGTCACAATGACGACGACCGGCTACGGCGATGTCGTGCCGCACACCATGGCGGGCCGCATCCTGGCCGGCGTGGTCATGACGAGCGGCATCCTGGTCTTCGCATTGTGGGCCGGCATTCTCGCCACCGGCTACGCCGAGGAGATGAAGCGGCGCGAATTCCTGCGCACCTGGGAGCTTGTCGCCAAGGTGCCGTTCTTTCGCGATATCGGGGCTTCTTTGATCGCCGAGGTCGCGCGCCTGTTGCGGCCGCGGGATTTTCCCGCGGGTGCCGCGATCATGCGGCGCGGCCAGGCCGGCGACTGCATGTATTTCATCATCGACGGCGAGGCCGAAGTCCAGCTGCCGTCGCAACGCGTCTATTTGGGCCCCGGCCAGTTTTTTGGCGAAGTGGCCTTGCTGACCGGCGCGCCGCGTAACGCGACGGTAATCGCGGCACAGGCCTGCACGCTCCTGTCGCTGGACATCGCCGATTTCCACCAATTGCTCGGGCGTCACCCCGAGCTGGCGCGGATCATCCACGAGAAGGCGGAACAGCGGCCGGGCGACATGGTAGCGCAGCCGCTAAGCGAGCCGGCCTTGGCGATCGATAAATCGGCCTGACGGCGCCCCTCCCGGCTGATACAAACGGCCTCGTTGCTGACGCCCATTTGGCATCCGGGGAGGACAGAATGCCGATAAAGCCCCAGGTCATCGCCCTCGAGGAACATTACCTCGATCCTGAGGTGAAGCCCTATATCACCGGCCCCGACGTGACCCGGCAGCCCAGGGTCTCCGAGCGTTTGGACGATGTCGGGCAGGGCCGCATCGCCGAGATGGACGCCGCGGGGATCGATATGCAGGTGCTGTCGCATGGCGCACCTTCGGTGCAACGGCTCGATGCCGAGCTCGCGGTCCGGCTGGCGCGCGGCGCCAATGACCGGCTCGCCGAGACCGTCCGCTCCCACCCCGACCGGTTTGCCGGGTTTGCGATGCTGCCGACCGCCGATCCCAAAGCCGCGGCCGATGAGCTCGAACGGGCGGTCACCCGGCTCGGCTTCAAGGGTGCGATGGTGCACGGGCTGACAGGCGGGCTGTTCCTCGACGACAAGCGGTTCTGGCCGATCTTCGAGCGCGCCCAAGCGCTCGATGTGCCGCTTTACATGCACCCCGCAGTGCCGCATCCGGCGGTCATCGACGTCTACTACAAGGATTATGTCGAGAAGTACCCGAACATCCTGCGCGCCGCCTGGGGCTTCACGGTCGAGACCGCGACGCAGGGCATCAGGCTGGTTCTCAGCGGCGTGTTCGACACCTATCCCGGGCTGAAGATCATTCTCGGTCATCTCGGCGAGGGCCTGCCTTTCCTGCTATGGCGAATCAACATGGCGCTCGTCCGCGACGGCGCCGGGCCGAACTGGTTCCGCGATACGTTCCGCGAGCATTTCTGGATCACGACGAGCGGCTTCTTCTCCGACCCGGCCCTGCTGTGCTGCATGATGGAGATGGGGATCGAGCGCATCCTGTTTTCGGTCGACTACCCGTTTGTCGAGAACCAGCCGGGCACCGATTGGGTGCACCGCATCCCGCTCTGCGCCGAGGACAAGGCGAAGATCCTCAACGGCAACGTCAAGCGCCTCCTGAAGCTCTAAAACCGCATAATTTTCACGCGGCGCGGAACGATCGCGCACGACACGCGATCGTCTCCTCGGCGCCAACTGCCGGAAACAGGGCATTCCCGATGAGAGTCCTCGCGGTCCATCCCGGCCCGCTGATGTACACGAAGATTTTCCTGCGGCTCGAACCGCTGGGGCTCGAACTGGTCGCGGCCGCGGTGCGGCAAGCCGGTCACGAGGTCAGGCTGATCGATCTGCAGGTTGAGAACCACCCCGCCTTCTTCCGGCTCGCCGACGCGTGGCGGCCAGAGGTCCTCCTGTTCTCCTGCAACTATCTCGCCAACATCCCGGAAATCCTCGATCTCGCCAAGGCGGTGAAGGCGCGTCTGCCGCGGACCGTGATCTGTGTCGGCGGGCACAGCGCCTCGTTTG
>VAZR01000249.1 GCA_005888515.1 Alphaproteobacteria bacterium
AAAAAGCCTCGTTGAGGTCGCCCTTATCGTTGTTGTTGAGCTGTAAGGTGCGCACCGCATAGCGGCCCATCACCATGTAGCCGTTATTGTGCTCGTTGAGCTTGAGGGCGAGCTTCTTCTCGATCGGCAACGCGTGAAACCGCCGCGCCTCGGCGAAAGTGCGCTGGATCAGCGGCAGCGCCACGTCGTGCCCGGTCAATACAAAGAACCCGACCGTCGTCAGCGCGTCATGCACCTCGCGCGCCGCAGCGGCCAGCGCCCCCGGCCGGCCCGCGAGGTAATCCCGGATATCGATGATTGGAATTGCGTCGGCCACATCCGCCTCCGGCGCTCGGAGTCCGGCAGCAAACGCCGCGCGGACTCAGCAAGTGCCTGGCATTATGCCGTAAATGCCGGCGCGGCTAATCTGAAATTTCGGCTTCTTCTTCGAGACGGGCGGCAAACCGCTCGAAACCGTCGGCTAAAGCCAAGAGCTGATTGCGGCGGCGCGGCTCGTAACTAAGCTGGTTGGCGATCCCGCGGAGCGTCTCGGCGACGCCGCGGAAATACGCAACCCTGTCTTCAGGCGAGCCCTCGTCCACCACTCCACCGCGCTCTGTTCACTTCTACTAACGTCCATAGAGCCCCGGCCGTCCGCCTCGTCGGCGCATGCGGGCACATTCCGAGTATCCGTTTGTAGAGGGTCCATTAGCATCCACAGCCCTGAGCGGTGTGACAAAACCGTGTCAAATTGCCAGGCATGGTCGCATGCGCGGTTTTTGCAACAAGTCGTGCACGGTTTTGACCAAGAATTGTCATTCCGGGGCGCGGCGGGTTCGCCGCTGCGCGACGCCCCGGAATGACGAAACGTTGCGGAAGACGGCGCCTGAGCCCGGAGGAGTGTTACTCGATCCAGCTCGCTTCGGTTTGTCCGCGCTATTTCTTGGCCGGAGCGACCGGGTGCGGGACCGTGCCGGAATAGCTGACGTCCAGCCCGAGCGTTTTGATCACCTCATCCGCACTGGCGGCGCTGCTCAAGGCTGAAGCCGACACCTTGTCGGGCGGGTTGAAGGTTACCTTGAGCGGGCCTTTCGGCTTCTTGTAATCGTCGACGAACGATTCGATCGCGTCGAACGCGGCCTGAGCCTTCGGACCCTGGCCCACCCGCAGCGGCGCCATCATCGTCTTGGCGATCAACAGCGTCGCCGCCGCGTCGCCGCCTTGCATCTGAGCAATGGCCGGCACGATCTTGCCGAGTATCGAGCGGTCCTCGAACACAAAGGTGGCGGTGCGCAATTTCGCATCGTTCATCGCGGCATCGGTGTCGCCGGCGATGTCGGCGCTGACGCCGTCGAGGATCATCGACAATTCGAGCCGGGCGAGGCCGCTCAGATCGATTTCGAGCTTGTTGAGGGTCAGCGTCTTGCGCTCCGGCTCCAGCCGGTAATCGAGCTGAAAATCGGCATTGATCTTGTCGATGCCGGCCATCTGCTTCAGATCGACGCCCTCGGCCGGCTTGTCGCTGATCGCGATGCCCTCGACCCGCACCTTCGCGAAGGTTGGCGGGGTCTGCTTCTCGAAGGCGGTGAAGTCGAAATCCTCGACCGAGAGCTTCTTGATCGCGATCGGCTCGGTCTTGCCGCTCGGCGTATCGGGCGGCGGGGTGACCACCACCCCCTCCAGGACGAACCCGTTGTCGCCGAGCCCCTTGCCGCTCTTATAGGTCAGCGATCCCTCGGGCAGCTGCGGCTTGATCAGTTTCTCGAACTTCGCCATCCCGTCGGCCAGCGCCGGGCCAGCCAGGCACAGCGACAACGCCGCACCGGCCGCCAGGCCGCGCAAACTCACAGATCCCGTCATTGTCTCCCTTTCCGCTGAATGTTCGTAACATTCGCCGCGCGCTGTCGCGCCATCGGGCGCTTTGTAGCAAGCCGCGCCGCGAACGCCAACGCTCGCAATCCGGACAAAAGGTGAGAAGGTCCGGGAACCAAGCCAAGAGCGGCTTACCTCGCCTCCCGCCGCCCGGAGAGGACGATTGCGGCCGCCGCGAGCTGCATCGCCAGGCAGAGGCACAATGCCGCAGGGTAGCTGCCCGATGCCTGTTGCAGCTGACCGAGCAGGCTGGGGCCGAACGCAAAGCTGAACTGGTTGATCGCAACGATCAGGCTGATCACCCGGGCGAAATGCTGCTTCGGAAATTCCTGCTGGGCAATCAGCCCGGGAAGCGAGGTCATGTTTCCGATGAACAGTATGCATCCGGTGTAAAGCGCCGCCTCCGTCGTACCGAGCGCCAGCGTCGCCGTTCCGAGCGCCTGCACGATGAAATTGCCGCAGGCCGCGATGCGGCGGTCGACGCGGTCGACGAAGAAACCGGTGACGATGCGGCCGGCGACCGCGGCAGCGGTTGTGAGGCTGATCGCCCATCCCGCCGCGAGGGCGCCGATCACCGGCGCGACGAACGCCATCTGATGCGTCAGAAATCCGACCTGCGCCGTCAAACCCAGCGCAAACGGGACGGAGATCGTCACGAAGCTCCGGCTGCTTAGCACCGTTCCGACACGCCAAGGGATGTTGGCCGGGGCGACAACGCTGCGATCGGCGGGCAGGCTGTCGGGCGGGTCGTGCTCACCCGGGCGCCTCGGCCGCAGGACCAATGCTGCGACGGCGAGCAAGATGACGAGCGCCGCAATGGCGAGCGCCTGCGTGGTGGCGGCGAAGCCGAACCTGGCGATCAGAAACGTCAGCAATGGCGCAAACAGGACACCGCCGGCGCTTCCGCCATTCAGCGCCCAGCTGATCGCCAGGCCGCGGCGCCTGTCAAACCAGGGCGCGACGATGATGTTGATCGCGGCGCCGCTCATTGTGGCCCAGCCGACCGACATCACGGCGAAAGCGAGGTAGATTTGCCATTGCTCGCTCACCGAGCCGAGCAATACCAGCCCGCCGCTCAGCGCAGCCGCGCCGATCACGATCACGACGCGGGCGCCCCAGCGATCGAACAGCGGGCCGACCCAGAAGAACAGCGATGTCGCGCCGAGCAGGTAATAGGCCGTCACCGCGTATGAGAGCTCGGCGGCGGGCCAGCCGTGGCGGTCCTGCAATGCAACGAGATAGATGCCGGGCCCGTAGAACCCGAGTCCGAACCCGAACATTGCGACCACGAACGCAGCCGCGACTACGGCCCATCCGTGATAAATGCCCGCCCGCGAGCGATCGATTTCGACGCCATCATGCATCCGCCGAACATGATCGCCCGGTCCCGCCGCTGCTGGCGGCTTTCGGACATGATCCGCCGATCATGTCCGATTCCGGCTATCGCCGGCTCGGCGCCATGCCTATCTCAGGGACATGCCGCTGGACGCGCCGCTTGAACTCGACCGGGAGACCTGCGACCGCGCTCGTCTCGGACGCGACCCCGCTTTCGACGGGCTGTTCTTCTCGGGCGTACGCACGACCCGCATCTATTGCCGGCCGGTCTGCCCGGTGCGGCCGGCGCGCTCGGAGCATGTCGTGTTCTTCCGGACGGCTGCGGCGGCGGAGCGCGCCGGCTTCCGGCCGTGTCTGCGCTGCCGGCCGGCGACGGCCCCCGGCCTCGGTCGCCGATCTCGCCGCCCGCCTCGGCATCGGCCCGCGGCATCTGCTCCGGCTGTTCCTGCGCCATCTCGGCGCGACGCCGAGCGAGGTCGCCGGCACGTTGCGGGTGCAGCGGGCGAAACGGCTGATCGATCAGACCGCGATGCCGCTGTCGGAAATCGTGTTTGCGGCCGGGTTTCAGAGCGTGCGCCGATTCAACGACGCCTTTCGCGCGACCTACAGACGTCCGCCCTCCGCCTTTCGCCGCAGCACCCGCTAAACCGCGGGCCCGGTCAGCCCGGCTTATGCCCGAACGAGCGGCTCGGCACGTCGCGGAACAATGACATGTGCGTGTGGTCGGCGACCCAATCCTCGCCGATCCGCCGCCGCGACAACGCGACCGTCGTACGGCCGGGGCGCTCATAGGGGGTGCCGTCCTCCTGATAGCCGGTCGAGTCGAAGACGCCCATGCCGATCGCGGTCAGCCGGTCGGGCGACACGATGGCGCGGATGTCGTCCTCACGGAACCGGAAGCCGGAAGTGACCGGCCAGACATTGCGCCATTGCGCGCGTTCGGCCGCCTCGCGCCCGGTGATGAAGTTCTCGAAGGTGCCGAAGGCGATCATATCCTCGGCAAACAGCGGATGCGCGCCGGCGAAATCGACCGCCTGCACCTGCTCCGATAGCCGCCGGAACCATTTCTTGACGCGTTCGAGATCGTCCGGATCGGGTGGCGCGATCACAATCCAATTCTCCGATTGGCCCACTTGGGCGGTAAGGTTAGCACCAAGCCGTCATCCCGGCGAAGGCCGGGACCCACTCTTCAGCAGGCACGAACGCGGATAGGTGGATCCCGGCCTTCGCCGGGATGACAATTAACCTATGCGATGCGCTTTGGAGACTGGCATGTCCGGACCGCTGGCGGGGATCCGCGTTATCGATTTGACGGCGGCCGTGCTGGGGCCGGTGGCGACCCAGATCCTCGGCGATCTCGGCGCCGAGGTGATCAAGATCGAGCCGCCTGAAGGCGAGATGATGCGCGGCATCGGACCGGCGCGGAATCCCGGCATGGCGGCCTACTATCTCAACGTGAACCGCAACAAGAAAAGCCTGGTGCTCGACCTGAAGCGGCCGCCGGCGCGCGAGGCGCTGTTGCGCCTCGCCGCGACCGCCGACGTCCTCGTCCACAACATGCGGCCGGGCGCGGCCGAGCGGCTCGGTATCGACTACGCCGCGGTTGCCGTCGTCAACCCGCGCATCATCTATGCCGCGGCGAGCGGCTACCGCAAGGACGGGCCGGACCGCGACCGCGCCGCTTTCGACGATGTCATCCAGGGCGAAAGCGGCCTGGCCGCCATCAACGGCGGTGTGGCCAATGGAACTGATGGTGGCCCGCCGCGCTATGTCCCGATGGTCGTGTGCGACAAGCTGTGTGGCTATGTGCTGGCATCCTCCGTCGGCATGGCGCTGTTCCATCGCGAGCGCACCGGCGAGGGCCAGGAGATCCATGTGCCGATGCTGGAAAACATGATCGCCTTCAACATGGTCGACCATCTCTGGCATGGCGTGTTCGGCGAGCCCGAGAAGGGGCTGGGCTATCCGCGGATGCTGACGCCGTGGCGGCGGCCCTATGCGACGGCGGATGGGCATATCTGTCTGCTGGCGACGACGGACCGGCAATGGCGCAACCTGTTCGCGGCGCTCGATTGCCCGGAGCTGATCGAGGATTCGCGCTTCTCGTCAATTCCGGCCCGCACCGGCAATATCGACGCGCTTTACACGATCCTCGGCGAGAAGATGCGGACGCGATCGACAGCGGAGTGGCGGCAGCGCCTCGATGCCCATGACGTGCCGAACGGCGTCGTCAACGACATGCAAGCGGTGGTCGCCGACCCGCGCCTCCACGAGAGCGGCTTTTTCCTCCGCTATGAGCATCCCTCCGAGGGAGCCTGCATCACGATGCCGTACCCGGTTGATTTCTCCGCGAGTCCGGTCGGCTTCCGCCTGCCGCCGCCGCGCCTCGGCGAGCACAATGCCGAGATCCTCGGCGCCCTCGGTTACAGCGCCGCCGAGATCGCCGACATTACCGGCTAGAGTCGTGCATCTCAGCTATTTCACGGTCTTTTCCGCGGCGGCGATCAGCTCGAGGGTCGGGTTCGGGGTGCAATACTCCGACAGCTTTTGCAGGTCGGCCGCGAACTTGTCGAGCTTCATCACCGGCCCCATCGTGTTCTGATCCAGGTAATACCCGTCCAGCCAGGCGATGATCAGGTCGCGGCGCGCCTTGTCGCTGTCGAGAAACTCCTTGCAAGTCATTTTTGCCAGATCGAGCGACTGAGCCTTTGCCGCCGGCCCGCCGGAACACAGCGCCGCCAGAAAGCCCGCCAGAAAAACCGCCCCGATGCGTCGCATGGAACCCCCGAGTTCGCATCAACTTTAGGTTATGCAGCCTTACCAAAGCGTACTCGCCTATGCCAAGAAAAATGCTGCAACCCTGACCCGGCCAATCCGGGATTGACCCGCGGCGGAACGCTCCCGCATCCTGCCCCCTCGCGCGATAGGGAGGAACCGCCCGCGATGAGCATCAAAGGCAAGGCCTATATCGTCGGGATCTACGAGCACCCGACGCGGCTTGCGACCGACAAAACCGTGCCGCAACTCCACGCCGAATCCGCCAAGGGCGCGCTCGAAGATGCCGGGCTGACCAAGAACGACATCGACGGCTATTTCTGCGCCGCCGGCGACATGGCCGGGCTGGGCCAGCTGTCGATGACAGACTATCTCGGCCTGAAGACCCGGCACATCGATTCAACGGATGTCGGCGGCTCATCCTATCTGCTGCAGGTGGGCCATGCCGCCGAGGCGATCGCGCTCGGCAAATGCTCGATCGCGCTGATCACGCTGGCCGGCCGGCCGCGCGCCGAAGGGATGGCGACCGGCACGCAGCCGCGCGCCCCCGAGCGGCCGATGCCGGAATCGGGGTTCGAGCTGCCCTACGCGCCCGCCACCGCCAACATGTACGCGATGGCGGCGATGCGCCACATGCACCAATACGGCACCACCAGCGAGCAGATGGCGTGGGTCAAGGTCGCCGCATCGCATCACGCGCAGCACAATCCGCATGCGATGCTGCGCGACGTCGTGACGGTGGAGGAGGTCGTCAACTCGCCGATGATCGCCGACCCGCTGCACCGGCTCGATTGCTGCGTGATCAGCGATGGCGGCGGCGCGATCATCATGACGACGCCGGAGATCGCGAAGAGCCTGAAACGCCCGCTCGTCAAGGTGATCGGGTCGGGCGAGGCGCCGAAACACCAGATGGGCGGCAAGGTCGATCTGACCTATTCCGGCGCCGTATGGTCGGGGCCTCTCGCCTTCGAGGAAGCCGGGGTGAAGCCGAGCGACATCAAATACGCCTCGATCTATGACAGCTTTACGATCACCGTCTTGATGCAGCTCGAGGATCTCGGCTTCTGCGAGAAGGGCCAGGGCGGCCGCTTTGTCAGCGACGGCAATCTGATCGCCGGGGTCGGCAAATTGCCGTTCAACACCGATGGCGGCGGGCTGTGCAACAACCACCCGTCGAACCGCGGCGGTTTGACCAAGGTGCTCGAAGCCGTGCGGCAGCTGCGCGGCGAGGCGCATCCGGCGGTGCAGGTCAAGAATTGCGACATCGCCTTGGCGCACGGCACCGGCGGCTCGCTCGGCACTAGACACGCCGCGGCGACCGTGATCATGGAACGGGAGTGAGCGCGATGGCCCAGGCGCAACAACCAACCCAACAGCAACAGCGTAAGATCGCGGCGCCGCCGATCAATTCCGAAACGCAGGCTTTCTGGGATGCGGCCGGTCAAGGCAAGCTGCTCTACAAGAAATGCGCCGGCTGCGGCGAGCCGCATTTCTATCCGCGGCCGCATTGTCCGTTCTGCTTCAGCGATCAGGTCGAATGGCAGGAAGCCTCGGGCCGCGGCGCGATTTATACCTACAGCGTCATGCGCCGCGCGCCGGTACCCTACGCGATCGCCTATGTCACCCTGGCGGAAGGCCCGACGATGATGACCAACATCGTCGATTGCGATCTCAACAGCATCAAGATCGGCCAGGCCGTTCGCCTCGTCTTCAAGCCGAGCGAGGGCGGCCCGCCGGTGCCGATGTTCACCCCCGCTTGAGATGCGGCGTACCCTGACGGGCTCTTGGGTTTAAGGAACGACGACTATGCCCAATACCGTACGCTTGCACCGGGTTCTGGCAACCAGCCCGGAGAAAGTTTATCGCGCGTTCCTCGAAGCGGACGCGCTCGCGAAGTGGCTACCGCCCGGCGGCTTTGCCTGCACCGTCTATCACCTGGAACCGAAAGTCGGCGGCACGTTCAAAATGGCGTTCCGGAATTTCACGACGGGCAACAGCCACTCGTTTCACGGCGAATACGTTGAGCTCGTTCGGAATGAACTCTTACGCTACACGGACAGGTTCGACGATCCCAAACTGGCCGGCGATATGCAGGTGACCGTGACATTGAATAAGGTATCGGTCGGTACCGAGGTCAACATCGTTCAGGAAGGCGTGCCCGACGTCATTCCGACGGAGGCCTGTTACCTCGGCTGGCAAGAATCGTTGCGAAACTTGGCGAGGCTCGTCGAGCCCGAGATCAACCAATAAGGGACCGGCAATGCAGAGCGTCTCAGAAGCGCAACGGCGCTCGGGGCGATAACATGGGAGGAAAGCCATGGTCAGCCGGCGGACGTTTCTGTCGCTGGTCGCCGGCAGCATCGCGGCCCCGCGCTTGGCTTCCGCGCAACAGCCCGCGGCGCAGAAGGTGGCGCTGTATGCGAATGTCGGCGCCGATCTGACGCATTACGACGTTGATATCGCCAAGGCGGAGCTGATCAAGCGCGACACGATGGCGTTGCCGGCGAGCGTGCAATATGCCTGGCCGCATGCATCGCGGCGCTATCTCTATGTCGCGAGCAGCGACAGCCAAGCCGGTTATGGCCGGCAAGGGACCGAGCACCACGTCACCGCGCTCGCGATCGATCCGAAGACCGGTGCTCTCTCGAAGCATGGCGAGCCGATAAAGCTGCCGACCCGGCCCATCCACATGAGCACCGACATTCCGTCGGAGAACATCCTCGTCGCGTTCAATAATCCGAGCGCGGTGCGGGTGTACCGCATCAACAAGGATTTCAGCCCGGGCGAAGAGGTGAAGCAGCCCGGCACGATCGATGCCGGCATTTTCGCCCATCAGATCCGCACGACCCCCGACAACAAGCTGGCGGTGCTGGTGACGCGCGGCAATGAGGGCACGCCCACCAAGGCGGAGGATCCCGGCGCCCTGAAGGTCTTTGAGTACAGCAACGGGGTTCTGAAGAACGAAGTCTCCATCGCGCCGAACGGCGGCAAGGAATTCGGCCCGCAAAATCAATCCGGAGATCGTCTTCAAGGCCGAGACGCTCGCCGAGCCGAACAACATCCGGGCGCGGCAGGCGGCAGGCACGATGCATATCCATCCGAACGGCCGGTTTCTCTACGGCGCCAACCGCGCCGAACAGACGGTCGACTATCAGGGCAAGAAGGTGTTCAAGGGCGGCGAGAACAGCATCGTCGTCTACGCGATCGATCAGTCGACCGGCGAGCCGAAGCCGATCCAGCACGCCGATACCAAGAAGATCCACCCGCGCACTTTCCACATCGACCCGAGCGGGCGTCTGCTGGTGGCGGAGCACAATTTGCCGCTCG
>VAZR01000250.1 GCA_005888515.1 Alphaproteobacteria bacterium
CGGCCGCAGCGTCATCCTTAACGACTATTACCGTCAGCGGTTAATAAATGATTATCGCGGCGGTTAAAACCGTCTGCCTTTGGGCCGCTCTCTGGTTTAACGCGATCTTCAGCGGCCCCGGCCACGATCAGGGAATCGGCCGCCACCGTAAAGCGGTCCCCGAGCGCCCACCGGGAGCTGCTGAATGAGTGTTCTGGATAACCGCCTGCGCCAGCATCGCTGGGAACTCGATGAGCGGCGCCGGTTTCTCGCCGGGCTCGAGAGCTTGGCGGCGCGGCTGCGGCGCGATGCGCAGCGGCTGCATTGGGAAATCGAGCAGGAGACGGGCGCCGCGCATACGGAGCGGAAGCCCGACGTGGTTTATCCGATCTATGTCGAGCCGCTCCTCGAACGCCGCAAAAAGCTTCAAGGCTCGATCGCCGAGATCGAGACCCAGATTGCCGACGCTCGCGAGGCCGTCGCCGCGGCGGAGCAGGAGGTCAGCCTCGTCGAGGCCGCCTGGACGCAGCGAGCCGCGGCGAACGGCACCGGCCGGCGTCTCCGCCGGTAAAAAGCGCCGAACCGTACCCCACCTCTAGTCACTTCGCCGGAGCGCCGGCCCACATCCTGATATCGTCGCGCTCGCGCAAGAGATCGTCGATCTCGCCCTGCAGCGCATCGGCGCGGCCGAGATTGCCGGCCACGACCGCGTCGCCGCGATCGACAAACAATTCGATCAGACGGTCCTGGATCCGCATGACCTCCGCCCGCTCCTCGGGCGTGAGGCTGGCGTCCACGCGTTGGGTCATGGCTTGTCCTCCCGTTCGCGTGTAGCCCGTTAACATAGGCTAACGGCGGCAGGTTCCGCTTGCGGCCGAGTGCGCCAGTTATCGCACATTAAACTCATGTTAAAGACGGCCGCCCCGCTCAGTCTTACTCTGCGACTTGCAGCAGGGAACGAGCGTGGACCTTCACAGCACCGAAATCCGCGTCGGCGACGGCGATTTCGTTTCGCAGATGACCCGGATGCGCGAGTGGCTCGACAGCCGGCGCGTCGAGCCGGCGGTGTTTCGCTACGATCACGTCGACAGCTCGGTGATCATTCGCGTCGATTTCGCGGCCGAGGACGCGGCCAGCGCTTTCGCCCGCGAATTCCACGGCAAGCTGCTGCGCTAGCAGCCGATCCGCGGCTTTATTCTTCCGAAATCGTCGCGCGCTGCTGCTTGAGGCGAGCGCGCCGCGCCTTGCCGGCGAGCCGGCGCTCGCGCGCGGCAGCGCTTGGGCGGGTCAGCCGGCGCGGGCGGGGCGGCGTCGCGGCGCGGCGGATCAGCGCAACGAGGCGATCCAGCGCATCAACCCGGTTGCGCTCCTGCGAGCGGTAGCGCTGTGCCGTGATGACCAGCACGCCCTGTTGCGAGACGCGATGGCCGCCGAGCCGCGCGAGGCGGTCCCGCACCGGCTCCGGCAATGAGGGGGAGTGGCGGATGTCGAAGCGGAGCTGCACCGCGCTCGCCACCTTGTTGACGTTCTGCCCGCCGGGACCGGAAGCGCGGATAAAGCTTTCCTCGATCTCGCGCTCGTCGAGTTCGATGCCGCCGGTGATCGGGATCATCGGACCTGTCCTATCGGTGCTACGGACGCGAGAAATAGGAACATGCTCCGCCGCGTCGCTGTTGGCAGCAATAGCATCGCGCGAGGAGCGGCGCGTTGCACGAAGAGCCCCCCGATCTGAACAGACGGGTCTGAATAGGGGCGCACCCAGCTCGCTCCGAGGTTGGGCCGAGTGGACGACCAGCAAGACGCGACCCGGGCTCTCCGCCGCTCGCGTGCCCCAAATGGTCCCGGAAATGGCCCCGGAAATGACCGGCAATACCGCGATATCATTGTCATCGGCGGCTCGGCGGGAGCGCTCGATGCGATGCTCGACATCGCCGGTGCGTTTTCCGAGGAATTTCCGGGAAATATCTTCCTCGTCTCGCATATCGGGGCGAAGGCGAGCCGATCCAGGCAGGAATCATCTACATTGCGCCCCCCGATCGGCACATGATGGTCGAAAGCGGCCGAATTCGCTTGTCGCGCGGTCCGCGCCAGCATTTCACCCGGCCCGCCATCGATCCATTGTTCCGCTCGGCGGCGGAGCTTTTCGGGCCGCGGGTGATCGGGGTCGTGCTCAGCGGCACCGGCACCGACGGCACCGCTGGGCTCGAAACAATCCAGCGCGCCGGCGGCACGACCGTGATCCAGCAGCCACGGGACGCGCTGTATCCCGAAATGCCGCAGAGCGCGGCCGCCGCGCTTCAGATCGATCAGGTTTGCACCAGAGCCGAATTGCCCAAGCTGCTGAGGCGCTTATCGACGGAGACGGTTGCGATGAAAGCCCCGCCCGTTACGAGTACGAATATCGATGAGCTGGAACGGCCCGCCGCGCTGACCTGTCCGGAATGCGGCGGCGCCTTGCGCGAGGTCACGGGTACGGCAGCCAAGCAGTATCGCTGCCATACCGGGCATAGTTTCGGGGCGGAGGAAGTGCTGGATGGTCAGACCGAGGAGGTCGACTACGCACTCGGCGTCGCCCTGCGCGTGCTCAATGAACGTATCGAGCTGTGCCGCCAGATGGCGGAGCACGCCCGCGCCGGCCGCCGGTCGCTGGGGATCACGCATTGGAACCGGCTGAGATCCGAGGCCGAGGAACAGCTCCGCGTATTGCAGCAATTCCTGGCGCGCCCAGCCGCCCGCGCCATCCTGGAAAAGGCGGAGGGCAAGCCCGAGCTTACGCAAGCCTGAGTTGAAGTGATTTACGCGCTGTTCGACGAAGTCGCCGACAGGATCGGACGGACGTTATCCGCGTTTCGGAGTGCGTCTCACGCCCAATTCGACCGCCAGACGATCGTATTGTCGGGCCATGTCGCTTAGATCGGCCCGGGCTTCTTGGTTGGCCTCGTTCTCAGCCCATTGCCAAAATTGCACCGCTACCTCGCGGTAATGCGCGATGCGCTCAACCTCGGTTATTCCCGCCCCCAAATTGCTCGCGCCATAGGGAATGTGCGCCCGGCTTTCTATTCCGGCTTTCTATTAAGGAATCAATCGGAGACTCGAAAAATGCAGCCGCTGCCGGTGCTTCGGTGCTGCCGCGGGCGTTGATGCTATATGTACGACGTTTCCTACTATCGAGAGCAGGCCGACCGCGCTCGGCGTTTGGCGAAGGTGCCGACCGATCGAGAAACGCAAGACATGCTGCGGCAGATGGCGCAGGACTACACTGATATCGCGGAGGATCTTGAAACCGGAGCCATCGAGATCAGGCACCCCGAGCTAATGCCGCAAACCCACCGTTAGAACCAACGGAATGAGCTCCCCTGCAAAAGAACCGGTTGGCTGAATCCTAGCGCCTAAACGACGATGGCGCCGCCGAAAGCCTTGGCGAACGCCGCCGCTTGTGCCTCGCTCGTGAAATTGATCCGGAACAGGATGCGCGTCGAAGCAAGCGAATAACCGAAGGTCGACGGCACAAATTCTTGGGCCTTAAGCCAAGTCTGCATCGTCTCGATTGTTTCGACGAGCCTGTCCTCATCTGGGAGGCGGATCTCGACCCGGAACATGCTTGCTTTCCCGCACGGCCAAGCGCTTGCAGGGGCCTGCGTCCGGGCCAAACTAGCTCCAGGTCGCTTGCTCCGCATTAACGTAAAGTAATTCAACCGTTTTTATTTACCGCGCCCCCCCGATTCTCGGCTTTCCCTTGAGGCTCGCGACAAACTCGTTGCGGCGGGGCGCGTTTCGCCCCAATTTTTGCGATATCACGCGAAGCTTCGGGGTGCCGCGCTTTGGCCGACAATCGTTTTCCCGTGGTCGGCATCGGCGCTTCCGCCGGCGGTGTCGAAGCGCTGCAGGCCTTTTTTGGGCCGATGCCGTCGGATCCCGGGATGGCCTTTATCGTCGTCACGCATCTCGGCGAAGGCTACGAGAGCGCTCTTCCGCAGATCCTGAGCCGCTCGACCCAATTGCCGATCGCCGCGCTGCGCAACGGCGAGACGATCGAGCCAAACCATGTCTATGTCCTGGCCTCGGACGCGGTGCCGACAATCCGTCGCGGCAAGCTGCGGCTGAACCCTCGCTCGGCCGGCCGGCGCGAATTCAACCCGATTGACGTGTTTTTTGCGTCCCTCGCCGAGGATCGCGGCGAGTATTCGGTGGCCGTAATCCTCTCCGGCACCGGTCACGATGGCACCCTCGGCGCCAAGGCGATCAAGGAGAAGGGCGGTTTGACGATCGCCCAGCAGACCGATCACACGGCGCCGCGCTACCCCGATATGCCGGCCAACGCGATCGCCTCGGGCGCGGTCGATCTGAAGGTTCCGGTCCAGGACATGGCCGGCAAGCTGGTCGAATACGTGCAGGGCCTCGGCACGCTCGACACCAGCGCCCGGCGCAATCACCCCGAGCGCCACCGCGTCGAAGAGGCGCGCCAGGCGATCTGCGACATCCTGCGCGACGAGCTCGGCCATAATTTCACCGGCTACAAGGATCGAACCTTCCTGCGCCGGATCGAGCGCCGCATGCAAGTGCTCGAAATGCGGGATATCGATGATTACGTCGCGCGGCTGCGCGAAGACCGTCAGGAGGTCATCCAGCTCTTCCATGATCTGTTGATCGGCGTTACCGCGTTTTTCCGCGACAAGGACGCTTTCGACGGATTGGCGGAGCAAGTCATTCCGCAACTGCTCGCGGGCAAGAGCCCGAACGACCAGATCCGGGTTTGGGCGCCAGGCTGCGCCACCGGCGAGGAGGCCTACTCGATCGCCATCCTGCTGCTCGAGCGGATGGCGGTGCTGAAGGCGCGACCGAAGGTCGTCGTGTTCGCGACCGATATCGACGACCCGGCGATCGCCATTGCCCGGGCGGCACGCTATCCGGCGGCGATGCTGCAGGATGTCAGCCCACAGCGGATCGACCGCTTTTTCAGCGGCGACGGCGTCAGCTATACGCTCAGCAAGGAGGTGCGCGACCTGTGCATCTTCTCCTCGCACAGCGTGATCCGCGATCCGCCGTTCTCGCGGATCGACCTGATCTCGTGCCGCAATCTGTTGATCTATCTCGACAAGGAGCTGCAGCAGCAGCTGTTGCCGGTATTTCATTATGCGCTGCGGCCGGGCGGTTATCTGTTTCTCGGCACATCGGAAACCCTGGCCCAGCACGCCGAACTGTTCACCGCCGTTGATCGCAAGCACCGTATCTTTCAGCGCCGCGATTTACCGGGGATTTACCCCGGGTTGCCGCTCCTGATACCGCCCGGCCGGCGCAGCTTGGTCGAGCCGCGGCCGGCGATCAGAAATCACACGACGTTGCCGTTGCGGCACGTCGTCGAAAACCGGGTCATCGAGCAATTCGCCCCGGCTCATGTCGTCGTGACGCGCGACGGCGACGTCATGCACTTCTCGAACCGCACCGGCAAGTATCTGGAAAGCGCGCCCGGAGCGCCGAGCCGCAACATCGTGGCGATGGCCCGCCGCGGACTGCGCCTCGATTTGCGCGCCGCGCTGACCGAGGCCGTCGAGACCCGCCGCCCGGCCGGCCGCGCCGGCATCCGCGTCGAATTTGAGGATCGCATCCAGGTCGTCGACCTCGCGATCGAACCGTTGCCCGACCACGATGTCGAGCCGTTGTTGTTGGTCATCTTCTGCGATGTCGGCACGCCGCTGAGCCCCGACCGGATGCTGCCGGTGGTGACCGACGAGCTGGCCGCCTCGACCGAGCACCTCGAACACGAATTGCGCGACTCGCGCGAGCGGCTGCAATCGATTGTCGAGGAGTACGAAACCGCGCTCGAGGAGCTCAAATCCGCGAACGAAGAACTCGTCGATGAACGAGGAATTGCAATCGACCAACGAGGAGCTGGAGACCTCGCGCGAGGAGGCGCAATCGGTCAACGAGGAGCTCAACACCGTCAACAGCGAATTGCAGCGCAAGGTCGAGGAGATCGACCGGGCCAACGACAATCTGCGCAACCTGTTCGAGGGCACCGAGATCGGCATGGTGTTTCTCGACAAGCAGCTGGTGATCCGCAGCTTCACGCCGGCGATCAGGGGCATCTTTAATCTGAAGGAGATCGATCGCGGCCGGCCGCTGACCGATATCGTCAGCGGGGTCATCGATCTCGACCTGCGCAACGAAGTCGAGGCGGTGCTCGCCAACGGCCAAAGCCGCGAGCGCCGGGTCGTTGCGCGCGACGGCAAGGGGCATTACTTGATGCGGGTGTTGCCGTACCGCACCGCCGACCGGACCGTGGACGGGGTCCTGGTGACCTTCACCGACATCACCCGCATTACCGAGATCGAGGCGTATCAGCGCGAGCTCAGCCAACGCATCGATACGATGCTCGAGATCGTGCTCGGTATCGCGCAGCGCAGCGCGGCCGTTGAAGCCGTCCCGGTGGAGTTGGTCGGGCGGCTGCAGGCCCTGGCTGGAATATACGAACTGGTGTCGCGAGCGAATTGGGGCGATGTTGCGCTTGCCGATCTGGCGGCCAAGGAATTGGGCAATTACGGTATCGGCCGCAACGGCCGCGTGGTGGTCGAAGGACCGCCGATCTTGCTGAAGGCAAGAGCGGCGGTAAACCTCGGCATGGTGCTGCATGAGCTGGCGGCCAATGCCGCGAGGGATGGCGCGTTGTCGGTGCCGCAAGGCCGGATCCGTGTCAGCTGGTCAATCGACCGGGCCAACACGCCCGAGGCTCGCCTCGTCATCCGCTGGCATGAGTCGGGCGGTCCGGCCGTCAAGCCGCCGGAGGGCAGGGGCTATGGCAGCGCGTTGATCGAAACCGCCCTGAACGAGCAGATCGGCGCCAGCGGCTCCATCGCCTTTGCCGATGGCGGGGTCGAGGCCTCGATATCGCTGCCATTATCGACCGGCCTCGTGGTACCGCAGGGCCCGGAAGAAGGCAAAAAGGGCGAATAAAGCGGCACGCCCTTTCCCTTCTCGCGTGGACGGCTTAATTTAAGATAAAGCACGGTGCGATGCCGCCTCGGTAAGCGTTTGTAAATTCGGGCGGTGATGGAGCCCGTTAAACAGCGAGACGCGGGACATGACAGAAGAATTTTCGCTGTCGCGCATCGAGTTGCCGGAACGGCCGCGCTACGCTGCCGCGGTTACCGAGGATCTGCTGCTCGGCAGCCGCCGTCTGCGTCAGGCCTTTTTGCAGACGCCGATCCGCTTTGCCGGCCGTGACGCGGCGCTTATCCGGGCCGGCGATCCCGAACCCTCGGTGGTCCTGATCCGCAGCGGCTTTGCGTTCCGTTCCTGCGAGCTGGCGGATGGGCGGCGGTCGATCCTGCATATCCTGACGCCCTACGATATCGTCGGGCTCGACCATTTCGTGCTGCCGATCCGTGCATCGCTCTGCATATTTTGGCCGTGAGCTCCGAGACGCGGTGGCGCAGCGACCGGCTGGCGGCCAGCATCGGCCGGCTCGATGCCCAGGCGCGCATCTGCGTGATGCTGCTCGACCTTTACGAACGCCTGCGCCGGCATGGGTTGATCAGCCGCACGACCTACAATCTGCCGCTGACCCAGGAACAGATGGCCGATCACCTCGGCCTGACCCTCGTGCATGTCAACCGCACCCTGCGGCGGCTGCGCGAAGAGCGGATCGTGCTGGTCGACCGCCAGGTCGTGATCATCATGAATCTCGACCGGCTGCGCGAGTCCGCGCAGGGGCTGCCGCAACCCGCCGAGCTGCCGGAGCCTGTCATGCTGGCCGAGCGGATGCTGGCCGAAAACGCAGCGGGGGGGGGCATGAAATAATGCCGATAACGCTCGCTTCTCCCGAGAAACCAAACCGGCGCCGCTGACCCGAGCAAGGCGCTCCTTCTAATCGTCGTCCCCGGCGAAAGCCGGGACTCATCGCCGCGAGCGCACGAGCGGTTGATCGATTGATCCCGGCCTTCGCCGGGAAGTCGTTTCTTCAAACGTACGCTGGGGTGGGAACGCGGCAGTGGCGCACGGCAAGGGTCCGAGATTTGCACTTCACCTCGCTGGGGCTGGTAGTGTAAGCCAAGACATGCCGCGCCGGACCCCCTGTCCGACGCCGGCGGG
Source organism: Alphaproteobacteria bacterium (assembly GCA_005888515.1). GTDB lineage: Bacteria > Pseudomonadota > Alphaproteobacteria > ATCC43930 > CGMCC-115725 > DATARH01. The sequence goes on from VAZR01000250.1 coordinate 8,068, forward strand.
GTGCGACCGCGTCTTTGCAGGAGCGAACATGCCGAGGGTCAGTTACACGGCGCCAACCACGATCGATGATGCTGTAAAGGCTTTGGCCGCCAGCGCCGGTTTGGCGAAGGTTTTATCGGGCGGGACCGATCTTCTCGTTCAGCTGAAATCCGGGCGGGCCCGGCCTGAGCTGATCGTCGACACGAAGCGGATCCCGGGCATGATCGGGATCCGCGAGGAGGGCGACAAATTCGTCATCGGCGCCGCGACGCCGGGCGTCATGATCAGCGCCGACGAGCGCTTGGTGAAGGCCTACCCCGGCATTGTCGAAGGGGTCGATCTGATCGGC
>VAZR01000251.1 GCA_005888515.1 Alphaproteobacteria bacterium
CCAAAGCGCGGATTTGCCCAGCGTATCCCCGGTAATGTGCCGCCCGCCTGCGTGGCGATTTTAGCGGCCCTCGGTCGTCCTCGGCTGTAGTTTCCCCTGACCCGCCGTCGTCCGAGGTCAGTGCATCAACCATTCGATACCGTCCAACACGGAAACAACCTCCGGGCGGATTGTTCCTTTTTGACCCTCGCAATGGCCGCTATTGCTTGGGATAGCGCCGTTCCGCGGGCTGTGGCGTATACTCGCGGGCGGACCATGGAGGGTCGCGTGCTGCAGGGCCGGCGCATTCTGTTGATCATTTCGGGCGGCATCGCCGCCTACAAAAGCCTCGAGCTGATCCGCCGCCTGCGCGATCAGGGCGCGGCGGTGCGTTGCGTGATGACCGAGGCGGCGCGCCAGTTCATCACCCCGCTATCGGTCGCCTCGCTGAGCGAAGACAAGGTCTACGGCGATCTCTGGTCGCTGACCGACGAGAGCGAGATGGGGCACATCCGGCTGTCGCGCGAGGCCGATCTTCTGGTCGTCGCGCCGGCGACCGCCGATCTGATCGCGCGAATGTCGGCGGGCATTGCCGACGACCTCGCCGCGACGACGTTGCTCGCCTCCGACAAGCCGGTGCTGATCGCACCCGCGATGAACGCGATGATGTGGGCGCACCCGGCGACCCAGGCCAATCTGGCGGTCCTGGCGAGTCGCGGCGTCGGCCGCATCGGCCCGGCCGCCGGCGATCTCGCCTGCGGCGAGGTCGGGTTCGGGCGCATGTCGGAGCCGGCCGAAATCGTCGCCGAAATCGCCCGCTTCCTAGTGAAGAATCAGCGCCTCAGCGGCCGCCGTGCGCTGGTCACCAGCGGTCCGACCCGCGAACCGATCGACCCGGTGCGCTACATCTCGAACCATTCCTCGGGCAAGCAGGGCCACGCGATTGCCGCCGCGCTCGCCGCGCTCGGCGCCGAGACGGTGCTGGTCTCGGGTCCGACCAGCGAACCGACCCCAGCCGGTGTCAAGCTGATCGGGATCGAGACCGCGGCCGAGATGCTAAGCGCCAGCGAGGCGGCGCTACCGGTCGATGTCGCGGTGATGGCAGCCGCGGTGTCCGATTGGCGGGTGGCGAGCAGCAGCACGCAGAAGCTGAAAAAGAACGGCAAAGGGCCGCCGAACCTGCGCCTCGTCGAGAACCCGGACATTCTCGCCAGCATCGCCGGGCGCAGCAACGACCGGCCGGCGCTGGTCATCGGTTTTGCGGCCGAGACCGAGAACGTCGTTGCGAACGCCCGCGCCAAGCGCAAGCGCAAGGGTTGCGACTGGATCGTCGCCAACGACGTCTCACCAGGCACCGGCACCTTCGGCGGCGAGCGTAATACCGTGCATCTGGTCCACGCCGATACGGTCGAGGATTGGCCAGCGATGTCCAAGCGCGATGTCGCCGAGCGGCTCGCCGAGCGCATCGCGGCCGCGCTGGTGCCGGACACCGCCGCTGCCCCGGCTTCGCCGCGCGTCCCCGGCGCCGGACATTAACGACCCGCCGACATGGCCCTCACGGTCGAGCTGAAGATCCTCGACCCGCGCCTACCCGGTTGGGGGTTTCCGCATTACGGTTCGGAGCTCGCCGCCGGCCTCGACCTGCATGCCTGCATCGACTCGCCGCTGCTGCTGCGCCCGCAGAGACCGGCTGTGCTGATCTCGGCTGGCATCGCCTTCCGTATCGGCGACCCGGAATGGTGTGCGCTGGTACTGCCGCGCTCGGGGCTCGGCCATCGCGAGGGGCTCGTACTCGGCAACGCAATCGGCCTGATCGACGCCGATTACGAGGGACTTTGTCTCGTTTCGGCGTGGAACCGCAACCCGGCGCAATCGGACGGCCCTGAAGAAGGCATCCTGATCAATCCCGGCGACCGCATCGCCCAGCTGGTCTTCACCCGGATCACGCGGCCGCGCTTCACGGTAATCGCCGAGTTTTCCCAATCCGGCGAGCGCCAGGCGGGCGGATTTGGTTCGACCGGGATCTGATCGGCCGCGTTGCCGAAGGACAATCGCGGGGCCACATCTGACCGCGTAGGTGGCCACCGGACCGGACAGCCATGGAACTCAGCGAAGAACAATTCCAGCGATATGCCCGCCACCTGATCCTCGACGAGGTCGGTGAGGAAGGGCAGGAAAAGCTGCTGCAATCGCGGGTGCTCGTGGTCGGGGCCGGCGGGCTCGGCTCGCCGATGCTGTTGTACCTGGCCGCCGCCGGGGTCGGTACGATCGGCATCATCGATAATGACCGGGTCGATCTGACCAATCTGCAGCGCCAGATCGTGCACGCCACCGAGCGGGTCGGCGATCTCAAGGTCGACAGCGCACGCGCCACCCTCAGCGCCGTGAATGACGGGGTACGCATCGAAACGCACCCGATGCGGCTCGGCCCCGAAAATGCTGAGCAAATCATCGCCGGCTATGACCTCGTCGCCGACGGCAGCGACAATTTCGCGACGCGTTACCTGCTGACCGATCTGTGCTTTCGCCTGAACAAGCCGCTGATTGCCGCAGCGCTCTCGCCGTTCGAAGGTCAGCTGTCGAGCTTCCGGCCTTACCTCGGCGAAGGGCATCCCTGCTACCGCTGTCTGTTTCGCGAGCCGCCACCCCCCGATCTGGTGCCGCGCTGCGAGGAAGCCGGCATTCTCGGCGCGGTCGCCGGCGTGATGGGCACGTTGCAAGCGGTCGAGGTCTTGAAGGAGCTGCTGGGGCTAGGCGACAGCCTCGACGGCACACTGCTGATCTACGACGCATTGCGCGCGCAATTTCACCGCATCCGAATCGCCAAGGATCCGGACTGCCCGACCTGCGGCGCCAATGCGGTCCGACGCTCAGCTTAGCCTTGCTGCGCCACGATTTGCGGCCTACCGCTTGACCCTCGGCCGGAGACGGTTTTATGGCTTGCGCTACGCGTGGGGCCGGGGGGAAGCATGGCCCGTGCAGGATACGCCCGGGCGTTTATCGGGATTGTCAGCGCTGTTGTCGTGCTTGCCAGCACGGAGCGCCCATCCTTCGCTGCGCCTAATGATGGCGACACGGGCCTGCCGGTGCCGCGCTTCGTCAGTTTGCATGCCGACCGGGTCAATCTGCGCACCGGTCCGGGCGACCGCTATCCGATCGAATGGGTACTGACGCGCAAGGAGATGCCGGTCGAAATCACCGGGCAGCTCGAGCATTGGCGCCGCATTCGCGATTGGGAGGGCACAGCCGGCTGGGTGCATGAGCGCATGCTCACCGGCAAGCGCGCGGTTATTGTCAAAGGCGGCGTCCGCCAGCTGTTTCGGCAGGCCGATCCAGCCGCGCCGGTGGTTGCCCGGGCGGAACCTGGTGTCATCGGCCGCCTTCTCGAATGCCGCGGCGCCTGGTGCAAGGTCGAGACCGGTGAGGTCACCGGCTGGATGCGACGCAACGATGTGTGGGGGGTCTACCCGGAAGAGTCCGTGCCTTAGCTATTTCGCGAAGAGCCGCATCGCTTCCTCTGCCAGGACTCCGCCGGTAATGGAGATCGGCGCAAACGGCGCCCTAGCAGCGACCTCGGCACTCGACAACATGATCTGGTCGATCCGGGTGGCGAGCTGCTGCACCGAGGCAGCGAAGACAAGCCGGCCCATATGGGACCAAAGGATCGCACCCATGCACATCGCGCACGGCTCACCCGAAGTGTAGAGCGTCGCCCCCTTTAGCGGGCGGCTGCCGTGCTGCGCCAGGCAGCGGCGGATCGCGACCATCTCGCCATGTGCGGTCGGATCGTCTTGGCTCCGCCCCAAATTGCGACCGCGCGCGAGGACGCGGCCGCCCTGCACGATGACCGCGCCGAACGGGAAATCGGCCCGCCGCCCCTCGTCGATCGCGATGCGCATGAAGCGCTCATCATCGGCCGTCGCGGGTTCCGCAGCATAAAGCGGCGAGGCCGCGCCAACGCCGGCCATCCCGATCGAGCCGGCGATCATCGATCGTCGGCTTACCAACATATCAGTTCCCCGCCGCGGTCTGCCGCCTTATGGCCCACTCAGGTCGGCAATTTCCAGCCGAGCCAATCGCAAACCGCGCGGCCCATCACCAGTTCGAGATCGCGGCCCTTCAGCCACGGCATCTCTTCGGTAAACATGGTAACGCACTGCTTCCACGAGCACGGCATGCGGGTGATGTCGGTGCCCCAGAAGCTGCGCTGCGGCCCGAAGGTCTCGACGATCTGCTGGGTGTATTTGTGGATGTTACGGTAGGGGTAGGGTTGGCTCGAATTGCCTGGCGCGCCGGTGCACTTGACCGCGACATTGGGGTATTTGGCGAGCGCCAACAGCGCCGCCTGATTGCCGTGCGCCGCATCGTCCTTACCGTCGCGGACCCGCGCATAATGGTCAAGAATCAGCTTGAGTCGGGGGTGACGCTCGGCGATCTGCCCGACTTGCGGCAGGTAGTTCGATGCCATCAGCGCGATCGGAATACCGGCCTTCTCCGCCGCCGGCCACAGCCAGTCCATTGTGCCGTCGGTCATCCAATTCTGTTGGTGCGGCTGGGTGAAGGCGTAGCGCAATCCGAGCATCCCCGGCCGCTGCTTCCAGCCGTCGATCAGTGATCGGTTCTCCGGCTTATCGAGCGGGAAATTGCCGAGAATGGCGAACCGGTTCGGGTATTTGGCCGCGGCGTCTTCCGAGATCTTGCCGGAGTTCGGGTCCCAGCCCGGCGGGTGCAAAATGCAGGCGTCAACTCCGGCAGCATCCATGTCACGGATGCATTCCTCGGCCGTATAGGAACTAACCTGGCGGTGTGACGGGTTGGTCGGGGGTCCCGCGGACCAGATGTGGACCTGCGCATCGACGATCAACATGGCTTTCTCCTTTGGTCTCGATGTCAGCGCGCCATGCCTTCGGCGCCGGCCGGCACGTCATAGAAGGCCAGGGTCATCGAGACGCTCGTGTAAAACCCGATCAGGCAGATCACGTCGGTGATCCCGACATGGCCGAGCGCCTTGACGGCACGGTCATAGAGGCCCCTCGATACCCACCGCGAATTGGAAATGCAGATCGCCATTTCGTACACAACCTGCTCGCACTCGTCATCGAACGACGTCGGTAAACCGGAGAGCAACGCCTCGACCTTGTCGGCCGGCAACCCGGCGGCCTTGCCGGCCCGCTCATGCGCATTGGTCGGGTAGATCGAATGCCACTTGCTATTGATGATGACGACGGCGATTTCGCGTTCGCGCTCGCTGAGCGAGTAGCCGGTGCGGAAATGTGCGCCGAGCGGCCCCATGAC
>VAZR01000252.1 GCA_005888515.1 Alphaproteobacteria bacterium
CGGCTTCGCGCGGCTATTTGACCAGCTTGGTGTCGCGATCGACACCGAGGACCCGGCCGCGCTGACGATTTTTCCGGAGATGGACGAGGCCGCCGACGTGCCGGAGATCACCGAAGCGTGCTGGGGCATTCTCGGCAAATCGCCCGATACCGTGATGTGCGCCAGCTCGCGCATGGTCGTCAAATTCAAGGGGGCGGCGCGCCCGACCGTCATCGCCTGCACGCTGTTGCCTTACGATCCGCGCTTCGATCTCGGGCCTGATCTCGCCGGCGCGTTGGGCCGGGTGGCGCTCAATCATCCGCATTGCGCCAAATTCTGCGTGCTCGGCGGCGGCACCTGCAGCCGCGGATAGCAGGACTGAAACGCCCTCTGCTGTGGCCACAAACCGATCGGAGCGAGTTGACACCGTTCCAGGGCGCCACATACTTCCTCTTGTGAAGACAACCGGCAGCATTGTTAAAAACGAACAGCGCGAGTGAGCGAGGATGGACTTTTCCACTATGTGGGACGCTGTTTGGTTCCTCGAAGCGGAACAGAAAAAGGAAGATCTCGCAAACAAGCCGAACAAGACAGAGCTCAGCGCGCATTTTATGCTCGAGCGCAACCCAAGGCGGCCGGAAGACAGTGCCGTCACCCGACGCGCAGCGGAAACCGCACGAACTCGCACTCAGCAGATGTGACAAAAAACCGATACCGTGCGGCCGCTCACACTTTCCATTCAACCGACCATGCGAAACAGAGGTAGCCCCGATGACGAAGCCACCGGTCTGGTTGGATACCAACATCCTGGTCGAGATCGACAAGGGCAAAGCGCCTCTTTTCGAGAGTGAAATCGCCAACCTGCAAAGGGACGGCCACGAGGTGCTGATCACCAAGAATGTCGAACACGAATTCCTGCATGGGCCGAAATTCAGCGCCCAGGACACAGCGCGGGCGCAGGGTGTCCTGGATCGGCTCAAGGTCAAGGTCGACACGATGGCCAACCGGGTTCCGATGCAGCAAGTGCAGGCCTGGCGGAACGAGGCTATCAATCACGGGCTCTCGATACCCGATGCCGACGTCATAGCCCATATCAGAGCAAGCGCGCAGGCGCGTGGCATCAGAAACCCGATATTTTATACGAGGGATGCAGGAGGAACTCTCGGAGCCATGCGGCGCAGGGGCGTTCTGGCCGTGGAGTTCAAGGTACAGGCCCCAAGACCCGCGGTTCACGTGTCGATGCCGAAGCCCCCGACGCCACCCAGACCCGGGTTCGTGCGCGCGCGTTTAAACACGGCCAAATTTGCCCTCAAGGAAGGCATCAAGGGCGCCTTCAGTCCCGAGGGTCTCGCCTCGCTGATTCCCGACGTGGTGCTTGCCATCGCCGATCGGGTTGCAGCCAAGGAGGCCATCAAGAACATCCAAAAGAAATTCCTGAAGGAGGGTTTTGGGAAAGGCGTTGCCGCCGGCGTGATGGGTTGGACCGACGACGAGGTGCGATTGAACCTCAAGAATCGCGTCACGCCGTTTCGGGTCCAAGGCATGGAAGACCCGGCAGGTTTCCTGACAGGAACCTATATTCTTCAGCTCGCCGAAGCCTGCGAAAACTATGCCGTGGACGTCGGATTTCAATGGGGTCGTGCGAAAACCCTGGCCTGGAAAAAAGACATGGCGGTGAAGGGCATGTCTCTTCTGGCCAACTACAATTATCATTACCCGGACAATCCCGACCTTCTCTTTGAGTACGATTTTATCGACAAGCTTGCATGGGTGCTGAGGTCCACGACCGACGCGATCGTCGAACCTGCAATCAGATTTTCTTGACGCTGTTATCTCCGTTTAGATTGTCGCTGGATCGCTACATACCGGCTAATCAGACAAAGCCGAGGGCGGGCGTGCCTAAATCGCCGTAATAAAAAACTCCTACGGTTGGAAACGGCAACTTGTGCGCAAGAAGGCGCAACTCAATTTATCGTTAAGCGTTTAGGGCGCAGAATTAACCGTCTTTGTGCGGAGGAAGCGATGCTGCGATTTGCTGCGATCGGCGCGGTTCTTGTGATCGGCTGTGGTCTGGCGGCGCCGGCCGAGGCCGACGTGACCCCGAAGCCTGTGCAGGTAAAGCCCGGGTGTAACTGCCCGCCGGTCGTGCATCGGCGGGTGCATGTCCGCAAGCATCGCCGGTTTGTGCCGCCGCCCGCGGTGGTCGTGCGGGAAGGCCCCGATCTGTACAATTTTCTGATCCCGAGCCCTTACGACCCCGCCTATGACCGGGTCATGGTCGATCATTTCGATACGCCGGTCGTCAGCGGCTATGCCGAGCCATGGCGCAAGAAGCCGGTGTGGCCCGGAATCTTGCCGTATCGGATGCAGGTCGCTGAGGGCGTGGTGCAGTATGACGGGCTGATCGGCCGCTATGTGCCACTCGCGCGCGAGGACGCGGCGCGGGTCGCCGCGGTGGCCCTGCCGCCGCCACCGCCGCCCCCGAAATCATGGTTCTAGCCGCGGCTAAACACGTTCGCGATACAGCAGCCGAACAGCAAAACCGGTCGCCGGGTCCTGTCCCGGCGCCGAAGCTAACCGATGGCCCTGACGGGAACGGCCGGGATGCCTGTGCGGCCGAGCCGTTGCAGGAGGGCTAGGCCGGCCAATGTGATGGCGGCGAGATGACCGAAGGCGAAACCCCACCCGATCGTGCTGTCCGGCCCCAAAGCATCGAGTATCAGACCGGCCAATGGTGGGCCGATGAACCCGCCGGCATAACCACACATGCTGTGCAGGCCCATTGTAGCGCCACGCAGCTTGGGATCGGCAGCCTGGACCGTTCCCGCGGTCAAAGCGGAGCTATCCAAGTAGATCGCCGCATTCCAAAACAGGACCACGAGAACCGCGAGCGGTGCAGAGATTGCTGCGGTCCAGCCGGCTGTCAGGGAGAGCACAGCGGCAACCGTCATCGCGAGCAGGACGACTTGCCTGCGGCCCCAATGCTGGGCGGTCTCATTCCCCGTTACCGAGACGAGCACGCCCACCAAGCCGGCCAGCGTGAACAGCAGGGTTGGATCGGGCAGCCACCACGGAGATCCGTGCCAGGCAATCACCGTCGCGAAAAACGTGACGCCCCACGCCCGCAGCACGGCCATTTCCCAGGTATGGACGGTGTAGCCGGCGATCCACGCCATCGCTGCACGGTCGCGGAAGACCGGACGGTAATCGAGCAGCGCGCCGGAGGCGGGCGTATCGACAGTCGCGCTGTCCGGCATCATCAAAACGGCAATGCCGAACGCACACCCCGCGGTTACGGCGGCGAGCAGGAATGCGGCGTTGGGACCGGCAAGACCAGCCATTAAGCCAGCTATGGCAAACGAGCCCGCACCCGAAATTCCGACTCCGGCAGCGTGCAGGGAAACCGCCCGTGACTGAGCGGTCCCCTCGAGGTGGTCGGCAAGGCCTTTCAGGCCGGTCATGTAAGTGCCCGCCCATCCGACACCCGCGAGGATGCGAAAGATCATTCCCAACCAGAACCCATCGGCTATGAAGGCGAAGCCGAGATGCGACAGCGTGGTCAGGCCGGTGCCGAGCAGGTAGATCCGGCGCACCGGCAGCCGGTCGGTCAACGCAAGCAGCAACGGCACCGCCGCGACGTAAGCCGCGAAGAAGATTCCGACGAGCCAACCCGCTTCGGTAGCGGTCAGACGCCACCGGGCGATGTAGTCGGGCAGCAAGGCCGGCAGCGCAAATGCGCCGAGTTGCGCCAGCATTTGCGCGGCGACGATGGTCCGAACATAAGCGCGGCTTCCCGGGATAAACATCTCGCTGATGCTATCCCGCCGAAGCCGGCGGCTCGTCGGTCAACCTTTCCTCAATCACCGGGGGCCGGCAGTGTTGCGGTAAAGCCAGCCGAATAAGGCCGCCGAGGCCAAGGCTCCGGCGAACTGCGCCAGGATAAACGCCGCGGCATTCTCCGGGGCGATGCCGGCGAAGGTTGCCGTCAGCGACCGCGCAATCGTCACCGCCGGGTTGGCGAACGACGTCGACGAGGTGAACCAATAGGCGGCGACGATATAGGAAGCGACCGTCGCCGGCAGTTGTGCCGGAAAGCGCCGCCGCCCGCATTCGATGACCATGATCAGCCCGAAGGTGGCGACGAACTCGCCGGCCCATTGCCCGATGCCGGTGCGCAGTTTTGGCGAGGTCTGCAGGATCGGCATGTCGAACATCAGATGCGCCAGCCAGACGCCGGCGATCGCGCCAGCCGTCTGTACCAGCGCATAGGGCAGGACGAGCCGCCACCGCAGCTCGCCATTGATCGCCATCACAAGGCTGACCGCTGGGTTGAAGTGCGCCCCCGATAAACCATCGAAGCTCAGGATCAGCGGGTAGAGGGCCGCCCCGGTGGCGATCGCATTGGCCAGCAGGGCAATCGCGTTGTTCCCGCCCGACAGCCGCTCCGCCATGATGCCGGACCCGACGACGGCGGCCAACAGCAGGGCCGTGCCAACCCCTTCGGCGATGAGGCTCCGTCTCATGCCTCCGGTGCTAGTCGCTGCAGCAGGCGCCTGCGGTCGCAGGCTCTGGTTGGAGCTTCGTGACTTCGGAGGGGCCGCAGCCGCAGGTCGAGAGACCGCCGCTCGCCTCGCCGAGTTTTTCGAACGCGGCGCTGCGGCCGTAAACCGTCGACTCACCATAGGTGTAGAAGGTTTCCCACGGCACGCCCTGCGGGTCGGCGATCCACTGCTTGTCCGATCGCGCGTAGCAGCACGTCGTCGCCTTCTCCTCGAGCACCGGGCGCTCGGCCTCGGCGAGCCGGCCATAGATCTCGGCGAGCTCGCCCTGATCTTCGGCCTGAATGCCGAGATGCGAGATGCCGGCACCGTGCCCGCCGCCGGTGCTGATCGCGAAATTGACGCGGGGGTCTTCCAGCATCCATTTCGCATAATCGGGTTTCAGAACCGTGGGTTCGGTCGCGAACAGCGTCGAATAGAACCGAACCGACTGGGTCAGATCCTCAACCGTGACGTGAACGTGAAACCGCTTCATCGTGCTCTCCTTCGGCGAGGGTTTCGGCAGGATTGCAGGCCGGAGCGCAGGAAATGCCGCGGCCGCAGCAATTCTCGGTCAGATACCCGATGAGCTCGGTCATCGCGCCGTATTCGGCGGCGTAGATCAACTGCCGGCTCAGGCGACGTTGGGTCACGAGCCCGGCATGCAGCAGCTGCTGCAGATGGAAGGACAGGGAGGAGGGCGCAACGCCGAGCCGCTCGGCGATCGTGCCGGCCGACAAGCCGGCGGGGCCGGCCGTCACCAACAGCCGGAACAAGGCCAGCCGGGTATCCTGGGCGAGCGCTCCGAGCGCCGTAATTGTTTGGTTCTGGTCCATCCAGCCGTCCACCATCAATTCGACGGAAGTAGAAATATCGAGGGGCACCGCGCAGCGGCGAACCCGGAATCCATTTTCCAGAGGCCCGTGTTCATGGATTCCGGGTTGCCGGCGCTTCGCTTCGGCCCCCGGAATGACAGTCGAAGAGCTAGCGGAACGCGGGTTTTGTCAGGCTGGGTCGCCGGTGTCGGGCGTGAGGCCGGCGCTCTGGATGCCGTGCACAGCGCAGGTCTCGTCCTTGTCCGAGGTGTCGCCGCTGATGCCGACCGCGCCCATCACGTCGCCGGCGCTGTCGCGGATCAACACGCCGCCCGGGGCCGGCACGACGCGTCCTTCGGAGGCGGCCATCAGCGCCTGTATGAACACCGCGCCGCCCCCGGCGACGCGGCGGGCGAATTCGCGGCCGCCGAAACCCATCCCGAGCGTGCCCCACGCCTTTCCGGTCGCGATCTGGGTGCGCAGGATGCCGGATTTGTCCTCGCGCTTCATAGCGACCAAGTGGCCGCCGGCGTCGAGCACGACGACGGTGAGCGGGTGAAGCTTCAATTCGCGCCCCTTTTCGAGCGCCTTGTCGACGATCGTCGAAGCCTGGGCCAGGGTCAGCGTGCTCATGCCAGTGCACCTTATCCAGCTGTTGAAGAGGGCTTGTGAATGGCCCGCCACACCCGTTCCGGAGTGGCCGGCATGTCGATTTGCGGATGTTCGGGCAGCGCGTCGGCGATCGCGTTCATGACTGCGGCGAGCGAAGCGGTCGTGCCGGCCTCGCCGACGCCCTTGACGCCGAGCGGGTTGGTGCGGCACGGCACCGGGCGGAAGCCGCTCGAAATATCCGGCAGATCCTCGGCGCGCGGCATCGCGTAATCCATCAACGAACCCGCGAGCAATTGGCCGCTGACATCATCGTACACGCCGCTTTCGAGCAATGCCTGCCCCACGCCCTGCGCGACCCCGCCCTGCACCTGGCCTTCGACCAGCACCGGCTGCAGCACCCGGCCGCAATCGTCGAGCGCCATATAGGCCGCGAGTTGGATATCGCCGGTCTCGGGGTCGATCTCGACCTCGGCGACATGGACCCCGTTCGGGAAGGAGGGCGGCACGTCTGCGGTGCGCCTCGTGTCGAGGTCTTCCGGAATAATCCCCTCCTGCGCCAGGGCGCGAGCGCGCTCGGTCAGTTCGAACAGCGGGATCGAGCGGTCGGTGCCGGCAATCTCGAAAATACCGTCGCGATAGGCGATGTCGGCCTCGGCGGCTTCGAGCACATGGGCGGCGACGCGCCGCCCCTTCTCGACAACCGCGTCGATCGTCGCGATCACGGCGCCGCCGACCGACATCGTCGAGCGCGAGGCAACCGCGCCAAAGCTCGGCACGCCATCATCGCTGTCCCCCTGCGCGACCTCGATCGCCTCGGCGGAGATGCCGAGCCGCTCGGCGGCAAGCCGCCGATAAAGCGTGCGGTGACCTTGCCCGCTCGCCTGCACGCCGATCGCCAGCAGCAATTTGCTCTGCCCCGGAAAAGCGATGCCGGCGCCCTCGCCGGGCTGTCCGCCGGCGATTTCAAGAAAGCACGCGACGCCGAGGCCGCGGCGCCTGCCGTGGCGCTCGGATCGCGCGACCCGGGCTTTGAAATTGGCGATGTCGGCTTGCTCCAGCGCCGCCTCGAACAGCTCCGGGAAGTTGCCGCTGTCGAAGACCGTGCCAACCGGCGTCTTGTAGGGCATGCGGTCGGACGCGATCAGGTTGCGGCGGCGCAACACCAGCCGGTCGATGCCGCTCTGACGCGCCGCCGCATCGACGAGGCGCTCGACACAGTAATTCGCCTCGGGGCGGCCAGCGCCGCGATAGGGCCCGGTCGGCACCGTGTTGGTGAAAACGCAGCGGATGCGCAGCCCGATCTGCGGGATGTCGTACATGCAGGGGAAGCAGCGCGCGAAATTGACGGTCGCGATAAAGGCGCCGACCTGGGTCAGATAGGCGCCCATATTGGCGATCACGTCGATATCGAGCGCGAGGAACCGCCCGGCTTCGTCAAGCGCCAGCGCTGCTTCGATAATCGTGTCGCGCGCCTGATTATCGCTGAGGAAGCCTTCGGAGCGGGTCGCCAGCCAATGCACCGGCCGGCCAAGCTCCTTCGCGGCGATCAGCAGAGCCGGATATTCCGGATACCCGGCCGTGCGCATGCCGAAGGCGCCGCCGACATCGCCGCTGAGGACCCGCACCCGATCCGGCGCGACGCCGAGCGTTTGCGCCAAATTGTGGCGCAATGCGACGGCGCTCTGCGAGGCGCAGTGCAGGATGTA
>VAZR01000253.1 GCA_005888515.1 Alphaproteobacteria bacterium
GACCGCGTCGATCAGCGTCTCTTCTTCGAGCGCAGCGACGACCTGGTGTACCGCGTCGCGCTCGCCCGAGAGCACCTGCTGGCGCGGCGTTTGTAAAGACCGACCGCGACCCGGCCGCTCAGGCCCAGTGCGGCGATCACATTTTCGACCATTTCCGCTTCGATCGGGAACACCGAGACCATGATCCCGCGCGGACCTTCGTCGTAAAGCCGGCCGCGCTCGTCAATCACCTGCAAGGCGTCCTCGAACGACAGCGCGCCGATATGGATGAGGTGATTGTATTCGCCGAGGCTCAAACCGAGCGGCCAATCGGCACGGATGCCGGCCCGCTGCAGCAGGCTTAGATGCAGATGGTTGGCGAGAAAGACGCCGATCTGGATGTCGCGATTGCACGCGAAGATCGCTTCATTCGCGGCGCGGTAATGCGCCGCGAGATCGCGGCCGAGAATGGCCGAGGCACGCGCCACCGTGGCCGCGCTGTCGGAATCGGCCGCGATAATCTTCTCGATCATCCGCGGCTCGCGCGAGCTCTGTCCCGGAAACATGAAAACGAGGGTCCCCGCGGGCGAGAGGCTGTTCGGGCGCGCCGCGGTTGTGGCCTCCATCATAGCCCGAGCGCCTCGCGCTGCTCGTAGATCAGCGAGATGCCGTCGGCGAAGATGTTGCCGCGATCGACCGTCAGCACCTGGCCGGTCATCGCATCGAACATGCCGCTGCACAGCCCGAACACGGCATTGCCCACTTCATCGGGCGTGATGAACCATTCGTCAGGCGCGAACTGCCGCAAAAAATTGTAGAAATCCGCTCCAAAGGTTTCGGCAAACGCGTCGGTCTTGATGCCGCGTGAGCGCACCACATTGACCCGGACATCCTCCTCGCGCAGGCGGTAAGCAAGATAGCGTACCAGCGTCTCGCGGCGGCCTTGGCTGCCGCGACGAAATCATAGGATGGGGTGAACCGGTCCGGCCCGTCGGACGACATGACGACGACATATCGAGGCGCGCGTCCGAAATGGCGTCGCGAGGTCATCGTGTAATCGACGACCGGCCAGGCGCTCGCGCGCATCGTCTGCAGAAACCCCCGCTCGGTGTAGTCCTCGAGGTTTTGGATCGTCACCGCGGCAGACGCATTGCTGACGAGCGCGTCAAGCCGGCCGTACTGCTCAGCGATGGTCGCGAACAGGCTTTTCGTGTGATCGCCGCGGGCGACATCCGCCTCGACAATCAGCGGCTCAGGTGCGCCGATGGCGGTGAATTGTTCCTTCAGTTCGTCGTCGTCGGCGCTGCCCCATTTGTAGGTCAGTACCAACTGCGCGCCGTGCCGCGCAAAAGCGAGTGCGGTCGACAGACCGATGCCCTTGGTGCCGCCGGTGACGAGGACGATCCGGCCGGCATAGAGTCGCGGCACGCCCTCCGTCACTCGAACCTCCGCATCGTGCCGAGCGGATGCCGGTCGCGTTCCGCGTAAAGACGGCTGAAGTTTTCGAAAACGCTCGCGCCGCGATCGACCGTGACTATCTGGCCGCCGACCCCGTCCATCAATCCGCTGCAGAGGCCGACGATGGCTTCCGCGATCTCTTCCGGGCTGGTGAAGACGCCGGGCGAATGGCTCTGGACGAAAGGCTCGAATTCCTCGCCAAAGGTGGCGTGCAGCGATTCGGTGCTGACAAAACGGGTTCTGACGATGTTGACCGCCGCGCCTTCATCGCGCAGCCGGTGATGCATGTATCGGCACAAAGCTTCGAGCGCCGCTTTCGACGCCGCGACGAAATCGTAATTAACGTGATAGCTCTCTGTGCCTTCGGATGACACGCCGATAATGTACCTGGGGTACCGGTCGAAGAGCTCTTTCGCGAGGCGGGTATGCGAAACAATAGGCCAGGCGCTGTAATCGATCGCGGCGGCGAGTCCCCGGCGCGTGTACTCCTCAAAGCCACGAATGATCGGGGCGAAGGCCAGGTTGGACACCAGGATATCGAGCCATCCGTGCCGTTCCCTGAGCGCCGTCAGCACGGCGCGGACATCCTCGTCATGCGCGGCGTCGGCCTCGACGATGTAAGGCTCGCCGGCACCCGCCGCCGCGAAGCTCGCGCGGATGCCGTCGAGATCCGCTGAACCCCATTTGTGAGTCAGTGTCACCGCCGCGCCGCGCCGCGCAAAGGCCACCCCGGTCGCCAAACCGATCCCTTTCGTGCCACCGGTGACGAGCACGACGCGGCCGCGGAAATCGTGCCAGGTGGCCGGGCGAGTCATGGCGCCGCTCCGAGCGCCGACCACAGCTCCGGATGAATCACGCCGGCTCGGTTATTTAAAAATCGCGATGACATCCCGCTGCTGCCCCATCGTCGACGCTTCAACGCCGCCGCGATAAATGCACCAGAGTGAGGCGGGGAGCGTGTGAAGCAGCTCACTCCAACACCGCCATTCTTGGAAAAACCGGCGCGGTCACCGAGGGTGCGGTGCGGCCCTTATGAGCCCTGTTGCGGCGCAAGTGCGGAGACCAACGATGTTCGAGGACGACGTCTTTAAAATTGCCACACGAAGCGGCGAGGCGGCTTGGACCAGAGCGAAATGCGGTAGGACTCGGGCGCAGTTGTCGAGAACAAAACGGTTTTATTTGCCGCGGACCCACGGCGCGGGGAATAAAGACAGCTTCGCCGAGAGCGCGATTCTCTGTTAAAAGGCGCTTGTCTTTCTGGTATGAGGTCCTTGCGCGGTTGCGGCGCACGCAGGCGCGGCCCAGCCGAGACCACGAAAGCAGAAGGCGACGAGGCCGCGGCGATAAGAAAACTATTGGCGGCCGCGGCCCGAAAGCTGCGGGCAGAAGGAAAAATGTAATGAACGAACAACCTGCCGTCCCGGCCGGCGCGCCGACCTTTCGGCTGTCGACCGACGGCTATGCGCCGGGCGAGCGGGTGGCGGTTTGGCGTGAGCTCTACGGCCGGAAGCTATTGCGATTGGAAATGGAACCGCTGGCCGACGCGCCGTTCGCCGCCGACATGGCCGTCCAGATGCTGCCCGGCCTCGGTATCGCGACCGGCACCGCTTCATTGGTTCGCGTCGGCCGCTCCCGCGAGCTTCTCGATGACGGTGATGACGGCTTGCTGTTGCAGATCGCCAGTCTCGGCGGCATCGGCTCGCAGCTCGGTCGCGAGGTGACGCTGGAGCCGGGCGACGCCATTCTGTTCTCGAACTCGGACATTGGCGGTTTTACGTTTCCCGGTGTAACCGATGCGATCGCTCTGCGGCTGCCCCGCTCGGCGCTGCTGCCGCTGCTTCGCGCCGGAGACGACGTCCTGCTCCGGCGCATTCCGAAACGCGCCCCCGCCTTGCAGCTGCTGGTGAACTATTTGTCGAACATGCGGGAGGCGCTGGCGAGTGCCGGTCCGGAATTGCAGCAGCTTGTGGTCGATCACATCCGCGATCTTCTCGCGCTGGCGCTCGGTGCCACGCGCGATGCGCGCGAAATTGCAAACGGGCGAGGGGTGCGTGCGGCGCGGCTGCGCGCGCTCAAGGCGTACATCGGCCAAAACCTTGAACGCCCTGAATTGTCGCTCGACAGGGCGGCCAATGCGATCGGCGTGACACCGCGGTATGTTCAAATGCTGTTTGCCGCGGAGGACACGACATTTTCGAGACATGTCCTCAGCGAGCGGCTCACCCGGGTATACCGCCTGCTGACTAATCCGGCCTTTGCCGAGCGGAGCGTCGCCGATCTCGCCTTCGAGGTCGGTTCGGCGACCTGTCCTATTTCAACCGCACGTTCCGCCGGCATTACGGTGCAACCCCCTCGGACATCCGAGCCGGAACAGCCCGTCGTCAAGACCGGTGAAAAGATCGGATTTCTGGTGGGCTGCCGCGAACAGGCTAGAAGACGCGGGGTGGCGGAGGGGATGGGATTCGAACCCACGATACGGGGTTAACCGTATAACGGTTTAGCAAACCGCCGCCTTCAGCCACTCGGCCACCCCTCCACCGATGAGTGGGGTCGTCACGGCGTATGCCCCCAAAGTTCTAGTGAGCGCCCCGGGTTAAGTCAATTCGGGCCAAGTCAATTCGCCCCACCGCGAGAAACGGGCGGGCTGCTATGATCTCGGCAACGACATGCCGCAAACCAACTCCGGCTCTCCCGCTGCCGAGCACTCCAACGCCGCGTTCGACCGGGTGCTTGGTGAGATCCGCGCCTGCCGGCATTGCGCCGGCGAGCTGCCGCTAGGCCCGCGCCCGATCGTGCGCGGCCGGCCCGAGGCGCGATTGCTTATCATCAGCCAGGCGCCCGGGACGCGGGTGCACGAGACCGGGCTGTCGTTCGACGATCGGAGCGGCGACCGGCTGCGCTCGTGGCTCGGTCTCGACCGCGACACGTTTTACGACGAGCGCCGGGTCGCGATCATGGGGGTGGGCTTCTGCTATCCCGGGCGCGACGCGCGCGGCGGCGATCTGCCGCCGCGACCGGAATGCGCGCCGTTATGGCACCCCAGGCTGCGGCCGCATTTCGGCGAGATCAGGCTGACCCTGCTGGTCGGCTCGTACGCGATCCGGGATTACCTGCCGAAGAGCCGCCGGCAATCGATGGCCGCCATCCTGGCGTGCTGGCGCGACTATCGGCCGGGGTATTTCGTATTACCGCATCCGAGCTGGCGCACGACCGCCTGGGAGCGCGCGAACCCGTGGTTCGCGGCCGAGGCGTTGCCGGAGTTGCGCGCCGCGGTCGCCGCGGCGCTGAGCTGAGCCCGGTCAGCCTTCGCGCTCGATCCGCTCCATATCCTCGTCGCTGAAGCCGAAATGATGACCGATCTCGTGAATCACGATGTGGCGGACGATGTCCGCGAGATCTTCGGCGGTCTCGCACCAATAATCGAGGATCGGCCGGCGGTAGAGAAAGATCGCGTCCATATGCGGCAGCGGGTCGCTGACGCTTTTGTGCGGCAAGGCGACCCCGCGATAGAGGCCCATGATGTCGAACCGGCTGTCGAGCCGCATCGCCCGCTCGGTCTCACGGTCGGGGAAGTCCTCGACTCGGATCATCACCCCTCCGAGATGGCGCTTGAAGCGCCGCGGCAATGCGGCCAGGGCGCGGGCGGCGAGCGCTTCGAGGTCGGCCAGCGAGGGCGGCAGCTGTGCCATCAGCCGGCAGGTCCGGCTTGACCCCGACTGGGCCTCGGCGCACTTCTGAGGCCGAACAGGAGATGGAGGCGGGCATGGTCGAAAGGCTGACGGGAGCGGCACGTCACACCGCGCTGCGCGAGCTGCACGGCTGGAGCGAGGTCGACGACCGCGACGCAATCCGCAAGAGCTATCACTTCAGCAATTTCTCCGAGGCGTGGGGGTTTTTGTCGCGCATCGCCCTCGCCGCCGAAAAAATGGATCACCACCCCGAGATC